>JBGUMU010000063.1:0-2801 GCA_045116995.1 Bacilli bacterium | reverse complement strand
TGATTTATTATCTCGTGTTAAAGAGAATTTAATTATTAGCTTTGATGATGACGATGCGTTAATCCTCTCTTTCATTACCGCCGCCATCGAATACGCTGAAAGTTATCAACATTTAGAAGCGAATTATTACGCGAATAACACAATGGGTGAAACCACTAAGCAAGGAATCATCATGCTAGCTTCTTACTTCTATGAAAGTAGAGATGGCTCTAGTGGCGGCTTCTTTGCTTCATCGCCTAGTGCGAGTGAGCAGACATGGAAAACAGTCAACTTGCTACTTCGCTTAGATAGAAATTGGAAGGTTTAACTATGTTAGGCTCAATGAATAAAAAAGCGAAGATTATCAAATTGATATCTTCTAAAGATGAAGAAGGCTTCACTGTAGAGACAGAAGAAGTGATCGCTAATATCAGATGCTATAAAGAAGGAAGACACGGTAGTGAAAGATGGGCCAACTTAGCTGCTTTTTCTGAGGCTACCGATTTATTCCGTTTTAGAATAATTCCTAACACCAAAATCACTGAAGAGATGTTTATTGTTTTTGAAGAAGAACGATATGACATTTTATCGGTTGAAAATATCAAAGGTAGAGGGATGTATCTTGAGGTATTAGCAAGAGTCCACAGGAGTTCAAATGGCAAAGGTTAACATCAAGCTTCCTGATGAATTTCTAAAGAAACTCTCTTCTCTTGGTGAAAGGACTGATGAAGTAGCTAAAAGAGCTCTAACTGAAGGTGGGGAAATTATTCTCGCTAGAACTAGGGCTAATCTTATCGGTGTCATTGGTAAGAATACAAAAACTGAATCCAGATCCACGGGACAGCTTGTTTCTTCTTTAGGATTAACGCCTGTTTTGGTTGATCGTAATGGTAACTACAACATCAAGATTGGCTTTGATGAGTATCGTGATGATGGTTCTTCAAACGCTGCTATTGCTAACATAATCGAATATGGTAAACACGGTCAGCCCGCGAAACCATTCCTAGCACCTGCTAAACGACAAGTTGGCAATCAAGCACTAGAAAGAATGATGCAAGTGATAGAGGAGGAAATAAAAAAATGAACATCCTTAAGGAATTAAATTCACTATGTGAAACACTCAATATTCCTGTTGAGACAGGTGTTTTTTCTGGAAAAGCTCCTAATACCTATGTGGTGCTCGTTCCTCTTAATGATTCGTTCCCGCTTAATGCTGACAACTATCCACAACTCGACTATCAAGAAGTACGAATAAGCATATTCACAAAATCTAATTACACAAAACTTAAGAATAAATTCATCGCTCGATTATTGGGTGGTGATTTTTATATCACTGACCGTAGATTCAACGGTTATGAAACTGGAAGCGGCTACTACCAGTACACAATTGATGTAGCCAAACAATATGACATAGAGGAGGAAAACTAATACTATGGCAACAATTGGTTTAGACAAATTATTCGTTGCACCTATTACAGAAGATAGTAACGGCAATGAAACATACGGAACTCCTGTGCAACTTGCTAAAGCAATCTCAGCAGAATTATCCGTTGAACTTAATGAAGCGATTCTCTACGCAGATGACGGTCAAGCAGAATCAGTGAAAGAATTTAAATCTGGCACTTTATCTTTGAATATTGATGATTTAGGACACGCAAACGCAGCTCTTTTATTAGGTGCTGAAGTTGACGAAAATGGTGTCCTTATTTCTAGAGGCGAAGATAATCCAACATATGTAGCAGTGGGCTTTAGAGCTAGAAAAGCAAATGGCAAATACCGTTATTTCTGGCTATATAGAGTTCAATTCGCAGTACCAGGCACTTCATTAGCCACCAAAGGTGATTCTATTACTTTTAGCACACCAACAATCGAAGGAACAATCTTCCAAAGAAAGAAAGTTGATGGTAGAAGCAAACACCCTTGGAAAGCAGAAGTCACTGAAGACGGAACCAATCAAACTGTTATTAATGCTTGGTATACCGCGGTCTATGAACCTGACTACCCAAACGTATAGGAGTGGAGATTCATGGAAAACGAAAGAACAAGCACAATCAAAATCGGTAAAAAAGAGTACGAACTCGTTCTTACTAACAAAGCCACAAAAGAACTCAATAACAAGTTTGGTGGCTTAGACAAAATTGGCAATAAACTCGCAGAAGCAACTAATGTGGCTGATCAACTTGATTTAGTCATTTGGCTTATCGTTTTACTCGCCAATCAAGCAATTCTTCGCTCAAACCTAGAAAATGGCGAAAGCAAAGAACTTCTAAAAGAAGAAGATGTGGAAGTATTAACTTCTCCCGCTGATTTAACTACTTATACAGAAGCAATCATGGACTGCTTGGTAAAAGGTACAAATCGTGAAGTAAAAGGTGAAGAATCAAAAAACTAAATAGCGGCCCTGTAGACACAAACGAGATGTTTACTCGGCTGCTTTATTTTGCACTAAAACACCTACACATTTCCGAGAAGGAATATTGGCTCATGCCTTTTGGTTTAACTCTCGATTTATGGGAATGTCACCTCCAAGAAACTGGAAGAAGCAAACCACATCGAGATGTTTTTATTGATGACATTATTCCTGTGGGAATCTAAAGAAAGGAGGATACTAGAATGGCAGATACCTTTGGTTTAAAAATCGGTCTCGAAGGTGAAAAAGAATTTAAAGCCCAACTCAAAGAAATAGAACAGTCATTTAAGGTTCTTGGTTCTGAGATGAATCTAGTGTCCTCCCAGTTTGATAAAAACGATAAATCTGTGGAGGCTTTAACCGCTAGAAACCAAGTCCTCCAGAAATCTATCGATACACAAAAAGATAAGAT
>JBGUMU010000062.1:0-19786 GCA_045116995.1 Bacilli bacterium | reverse complement strand
TAGACGCTTTGATGTGGACGTGGAAAACGATCCTCCATTCAATCACTTAATGCCAGGAGATGTTGACTACTTAAGAAAGAAATGGACTAGTAAGATTAAGACCATGTGGGCTAATTACTATTCCAACCGTTACTTTAAGCACATGATTAAAAAGGGCCATATCGTTATCGATGGCTATGAAGGCATTGAAAACCTCAAGAGTGTGAAAGGTGGGGCGATTATTACCGCCAATCACTTCTCACCATTTGATAGTATTCCTCTCCATTTAGCGATTAAAAAATATGCTAGATGCAAGAAGCTCTACAAAATCATTAGAGAAGGTAACTATACAATGCCTGGTTTATTCGGCTTCTTCTTAAGAAACTGCTATACCTTACCATTAGCGACTAACCCAACAGTCTTAAGAGACTTATATGCTTCCATTACCACAATTCTTAATAAGGGTAACTACATCCTTATCTATCCAGAACAATCAATGTGGTGGAACTATCGTAAACCAAAGCCATTAAAACAAGGTGCTTTCATTTTTGCTAGCAAAAATAATGTTCCTGTTATTCCAACATTTATCACCATGCGTGATACTGATAAGCTTGATAAAGATGGTTCATACATCCAAGCCTACACACTTCACTTCTTAAAACCAATCTACCCAGATGAAGATTTAAGCCAACAAGAAAACGTTAACTATATGAAAGAGCTTAACGAACAACGTTATAAAGAAATCTATGAACAAGTCTATGGCGTAGAATTAAAATACTTACCTGAGGAAAAATAATGCTACTTTATTCAATTATTATTCTCATCGCAATGGCCATAACCATTACCCTAAACTGTTTCTTTAATCCTTTATATCAGGATAAGTTTTGGTTATACATCATCTTTACTGTCGCATTAGTGGTTATCGTTATCCTTATTGACGGTTTAGTGGCCCTTATCATCCGTAAGATGCCTGAAAAATGGTTCCAAAAAGATAAAGGTATATTTAAAACAGGTCCAAGAGAATTTAGATTTTATAAATTCCTAAGAGTGAATAAATGGAAAGAACATGTTCCTGAATTAGGTAGTTTTACTGGCTTCCATAAAAACCAATTCGCTAATCCATTTGATAACGAATATGTTTCTCGCTTTATTTTAGAAGCTCGATATGGTGTCGCTATCCACATTTGGAGCGTGCCCGCTTCATTCTTAATCTTGTTGTTAGACTGGAAAATGTATACTGGTCAATCCAATATCTGGTTAACAATTGCCTTACCTGTCGCCATTATTAACGCAATACTAATCGTCCTTCCAGCGTTCATATTAAAATATAATCTTCCAACGCTTGTAAGAATCTATAATAACAATCTAGAAAAAGAACAACGCAAATTAAATAAAGAACATCGCTAAAGCGATAACAAATTGTGCAGCGTAATATGTGACCGAGTTGGTAATGATATCAACCGGTCTTTCTTTTCCTTTGCCAAAATATGTGCCACTTAAGATCAAATCAGAAATAGTGAATAATAAGCCACCGGCAAACATCATGATTAAAGTAGCGTTACTAAAGCCAGTCATAATGCAAAGGCTTAAAGAACTTAAAACCATACCAAAGAGGAAGAAACCATAGGCAAAGCTAATAGCCTTATAACCCGTATAATCCAACTTCATTGGTTTAGCGATGAACAAGTTCATCACACTAATTAATAAGCCACCCACAAGTGGAAGAATAATGTATAAAGGATTCTGGCCTCTATAGAATTCTAAGAACATGCCACTGATATAGAAAGCATGTCCAAATAAGAACATTAAAAATCCGGCGTACGTAAAGACTTTTTCGTGTTCCCTGAAAACATATTTGAAATCGAGCCAAATATCGCCTAGTAAGCCGAAAAATAGCCCTAGAGTGACAAATAGTGTGAGATAGTGTTGCCCTTTAATGTATAAAGAGACCGCACTGACAGCGATAAAGAATAAAGAGGTGACTGCTTTAATCATCGTCGCCTTAACGGAATACTTTCTAATCTTTTCAAGCAAGAAGAAAGTTAAGCTAATCGCCCCTAAGAATATAAAGAAGATACAAAGGATTAATGGAAGCATAATGATCACCTACCTAAGAAACTTCGAAAATAGTTTCTTTTTCTTTGAGTTATATGGATGTTCTCTCAAAGAGAGATTCATCTTGGTTTTACCGAACAAGACAGTGGAAGGATGGGTGAATTCTCTAAATCCCCAAACACCATGGTACGCACCCATACCTGAATGACCTGTACCATTGAATGGGACACCTTTGACCATAAGATGTAAACAGACTTCGTTAATACAACCGCCACCATATTGTTGAGTTTGCATAACTTTCTTGGCCCATTTCTTATTCTTAGTAAAGATATAGAAGGCTAAGCCATGCTCTCTTCTAGCAATTGTGTCTAATAGTTTATCCACTTCGTTATCGTTAAATGGGACAACAGGAAGTAGTGGTCCAAAGATCTCGTGATTAACGATTGGTTCATCAATATCGACAGGATAAATAAGGGTTGGAGAATACTTCAAAGTATTGATGTCACCTTCCCCACCGAAGACGATACGATCACGATATTGTTCCGCCTCATTAGCGATGTTTTCAAACGCTCTTTGAGCAATTAGTTTTGGATACTCTGGATTGAGGTAAGCTTGTTCACCGATTTGGCGAATAATCTCACCTTTCAATTCGTTAACGAATTGTTCAGCCACTTCAGTGGCCACTGCGACTTGGTTAATATTGATACAAATTTGACCAGAATTACAGATCTTAAAGAAGGCGATTTTTCTCGCTGCATCTTTGAGGTTTGCATCCTTTCTAACAATGCACCAGTTACCTGTTTCTCCGCCTAATTCAAGAGTGACAGGAGTGAGATTTTTACTGGCCATTTCCATAACGTGTTTACCAACATTAGGGGAACCAGTATAGAAGATTTTATCAACACGTTCCTCTAAACAGAAATCCGCGACATCATGTCCTCCATCGATAACAGTGATATAGTTTTCTGGGAATGTCTTAGCGATGATTTCTTTTAACGTTTGAGTAGTGGCTTTTGATTTACTACTTGCCTTAATTAAAGCGGTATTACCGCCTGCAATAGAAGCGGCTAAGACACCGATTGATAATAAAACAGGGAAGTTAAATGGAGAGATAATCAAAGAGACACCATAAGGCATCTTATAAACTTTAGTGAAAATGCTTGGGAAACACGCAAATCCGGAAAAATGTGTCTCAGGTCTACTCCATTTTTTAAGACCATGAATACACTCATTTATTTCCATAATGACGTCACCGATATCGCAAAAATATGCTTCTGCATCGCTACGTCCTAAGTCTTCGTGAAGAGCTTTCTCTAAAGCCTCTTGATTGGCGCTAATCGCATTTCTTAATTTGATTAATTGTTCTTTTCGAAACGAAATATCAAGAGTTTGATTAGACAAGAAAAACTCTCTTTGCTTCTCCACAATTTGGTGGATATCTTCTTTTGTGTAGCCCATATATGTACTCCGATTGTAGAACTGTTACATAATTCTACTTCTGTTACTTTAAGTATACACCTTTTTATGATGATATCTAATAAAAATGTGCGTTATGCATCACAAAAAGAAATCGCAAGATTGTCTATAAACTTTTAACAGCCTCTAAAAATGATTTTTCTTTTTAAAAATCAAAAATATATAGATTTTTTCTATCGAAGTGATAAAATGACACTAATTTTTACGACAGCATATGGATATACCAAACTATCTCATTTCCAACATTCCATTATTTTCCATTTCTGCGGTCATGATCTTCTTGGCCTTCAGAAATTTACGTGTCAGAAGAAAAGAAAGTATCTACTTCCTTGTTTTCACATCGATTGTTTTAGTTTTATCCGCTGTCTGCGCCCTTGAAAAATATTCCCAAAGAGCAGGTCTTCCTGTTGTTGGCACAATATTTACTACATTAGGTTATATCTTAAGACCAATCTTATTATTCATCTTCGTATTGCTATCCAATATGGACTTTAAGCGTGAACGCTGGTTCTTTAATATGATTGGTATTCCGCTCCTTATAAATACAACCGTTTATATCCTCCCATTGTTCATGGGCGTAGAACCATTAAGAACACTAGTGTTCTATTATCAAATGAATGACGCTGGTGGAGCGGACTTCATGAGAGGTACTTTCCTTAATTTCACCTCACACGCTATTTGTTTATTCTATTTGGGTGTCTTGATATTTGTTTCTACTGTGAGATTCCATGGCAAACATCGTCGCGATGGTGTGGTTTTATTGCTTTGTGTCGCAGTTATTTTATTAACCGTTATCGCTGAAATGATTACTAGCAGAAACGACTTACTCAATATCGTTTGTGAAATCTGTGCAATGATTAACTACATCTTTATCATGACCGTTAACTCATCAAGAGATCCATTAACAAGTCTCTACGATAGAAGAACATATTTAGAAGACGTCTCACGTTATAAAACTATCGTGAATGGTTTAATTATGATTGATATGAACGAATTAAAATTCGTTAATGATAACTATGGCCATCAAACTGGTGATGAAGCACTTCACGAATTAGCACAAATCTTTGATTCTAGTGTTGAGCCATCTATCATGTGTACTTACCGTGTCAGTGGTGATGAATTTATCATCTTGATGTTCCAAGGCAAAATTGAACAATTAGACAACACTGTCAGTCGTATAAGAAAAAGAGTAGAAGAATGCAAATACAGCGCCGCTATTGGCACTTGCTATATCGATAAAAAAGCTGGTGACATTTCTTTTGAAGAGGCTTATCAAAAGGCTGAAGAATTAATGTACCAAGATAAAAGTAAGTACTACGTTGAGTCTGGCCACGACCGTCGCAGAAGCTAGAAATAGTGTGAAGTAATCGTGATAAATGTGAGAATTAACCATTGCAATAATGGTTATTTTATTATTTAATAATTGGGAAAGGTTTTTTATGAAAAAGAAAAGTTTATTGTTAGGCGCTTTAATGCTTATCGCAATGTGCGCCACTGCTTGTAATTTAACTGGCTCTAACGGAAACAGCTCATCCAGTAGTGTTTCTTCAAATAATTCCATCGCATCAAGCGCCACAAGTTCTTCTGAAACAAGTAGTAGTAGTACTTCTTCTAGCAAATCAAGTTCTTCTACCTCAAGTTCTAGCTCTTCATCTACTTCTAGTTCGTCTAGTAGTAGTTCATCAAGCACTTCTTCAAGTGTTTCATCCTCATCATCAACTTCTAGTTCAAGTTCAGAGACTCCAAGAACAGTCTCTTTAGATATTTTTGCTTTTAATGACACACATGGTAATGTCGTCGATACCGAAGGAAAAGGTATTAGCTTAGCGAAAACCACAACTTTGTTAAAAGAACTTTCCAATGAGAATTCTATCTTCATCTCTCAAGGTGATATGTGGCAAGGTTCAGTCGAAAGTGGTTTAACACGTGGTAACGTAGTTACCGAATGGATGAATTCCATGAACTTCGTTTCCATGACAGTTGGTAACCACGAATTTGACTGGGGTTCACAATATATTGCTAGTAACGGGCAACTCGCTAACTTCCCAATCCTAGGCATTAACGTCATGAACAGAAGCAATAACCAAAGAGTGGATTATTTATCTCCTTCCGTCACATTCACCCGTGGTGGCGCTAAAATCGGCGTTATCGGTGCGATTGGCGACTGTTATTCTTCTATCTCTAGAAGTAAAGTCGCTGATGTTACTTTCGCGACTGGTTATACATTAACAAATCTTGTTAAACAAGAAGCTAATAGATTAAGAAATGAAGAACACTGTGACTTCATTATCTATTCTATCCATGGTGCTTATACCGATGGCGATTATGACTATGAGTTAAGTACTGGCCACTATGTGGATTTAGTCCTTGAAGGACATACTCATAATAGATACGCAGAATTAGATGAAGGTGGTGTTTATCACGTTCAATCTAATGCTTATAATGAAAACTTCTATCGTATTAGTGTTGATCTTAATTTGACTAACAAGACATGCGATATTCATGAACCAGTTAGCTATGACACAACATTTAGTTCTTCTCCATATCGTAACTATGCAGAAGACTCTGACATCAAAGCCATTCTAAACAAATATAAAGACAAATATGAATTCGCTTACGAAGTAAGTGGCTATAATGAAACCACTAGATACTCTTCTAATTTAAAACAAAAAGTTGCGGACTTATATTATGAAAACGGTAACGCTACTTGGGGAAGCCAATACAATCTTATTCTTGGTGGTGGTTATATCTCTTGTCGTGGCTCAAGTTTAGCGGCTGGTGATGTCACATATGCTGACCTATATAACTTATTCCCATTTGATAACGATATTGCTTTATGTTCTATCACTGGTAGAAACTTAAGAAATACCCAGTTCATCACCGGTAATAACAATTACTATATCAACTGGTCTAGCTATGGCGAATCTATTAAAGACAATATTGATGACTCTGCCACTTACTATTTAGTAACAGATACTTACACAGTTGATTATTACACATCGTTAAATGTCGTCAGTTACTTTGAAAATGGTGGTATCTACCAAAGAGATTTAATGAACCGTTTTATCGCTAATGGTGGCTATGGTACTAGACCACAACAAGGTCATACCGGTACATTATCTGATCCAAAAACAATTCAAGAAGCTCTTGATTATGCTTATCAACATCCGGGCGCAACCGTCGGTGCTGCAAACTCTGAAGCCTTCTACTACAAAGGTGTTGTTAGCCAACAAGCCTCACAAGTTTCTAGCCAAGGCGATATGAAAAACGTCTACGTCAAAGACGCTGGTACTGATTACGAAATCATGATTTATTGGTTGAAAAAGAATAATTCAGGTGGCAAGTGGAACGAAATTGATGACTTACATATCGGTGATGAAATCATCTTCTATGGTAAAGCATATTTCTACAATATGAGCATTGCTGAATTCGCTAGCGGTACTTACGTCTATTCCATCAACGGAACTCCAACAGCATAAAAATAGGGGAATTTAATTCCCCTTTTTAATTGCCTCTTCGACAAGATTGTATAAATAAGGCCTATTTCTCTTTTTAGGAAATGGCTTGATTTTTGGATAGCCTCTCCATGTAAAAGGACTACGCGGCACGATATAACATGGATGAATGTTTTCTTGTAAAGCAAGCAAAGCGGTTAAACTAGCTTTTCTAACGGAGTGAGATGCAACCTTAAGGAATAAAGTTCCTAACTGCTTAATGGGGAACGGGAAGTCTCTTAAGATATCTGTGCTTGTTAAACCTGGCTCCACTAAATAGAAAGATAAGTTTTCCAATCCTAATGAGCGGTAGTGGTTGTAGATTTCTTCAACACCCGCTTTTGACATACAGTATTGTTGAAAACTGCTTGCTTTATATTTATATAAGCTGTCAGGCTTCTTGAAGTAATAGCCTGCCGCTAAAGAACCCTGGAAGATAATGCGATGTTTATTATTTAATTTAGGAATTAATATATCAAGGAAATAAGCAAGTCCAACAAAGTTGGTCTTAATAGTTAAAGACATGTAATCATCAACTTTTTGTGTTTTATATGTTGTAAAACATCCAGCATTTAGTATCAAAGCATAGAAGTCATTATGTTCTTTTAAAATCACGTCAATAGCGGTTTCAATACTCTTAAAATCACTTTGGTCATAACTAATGAAATCGAGGTGACAATCAGGATACTTTTCTTGCATCTTGTTTTTAACCTCTTTTGACTTACTAGGGTTTCTTGCTAAAATAATTACCTCAGCGTGTTTATAAAGTAGTTGATCAACAATACTTAAACCGATACCAGAAGTACCGCCAGTGATAAGTACTTTCTTGTTAGATAAGTCTTCTAAATTATCGAGATATTTTTGTAATGACATACTCTAGATATTTTAAATCATAACCAAATAAATTAAATGAATTTTATTTATTTTAAGGTTCGTTGTGCTATAATCTTGAAACAGCGTAAGGCATTATGCTGTTAGAATTAGGGGCTCTATTACATGAATAAAAAGAAGTTATTAGTTTTTGGAATCGTACTAACAGCGGTGACGATGATCAGTGGTTGTCAATCCTGGTCTTTTACTTTTGGCGGTGATGGTAATACAACACCTATCAGCACTAATTCATCTGATGATTCTAAAGACACATCATCGAGTGAAGATTCAACAAATTCTTCCACAAGTGGAGAATCTAGCGAAAGCACATCTTCCTCATCAGATAGTTCTTCATCTGATACTTCTTCAAGTAGTTCAAGTTCTAGTAGTAGTTCCTCTTCATCAAGCTCTTCTAGCAGCAGTTCTAGTAGTTCGTCTAGTTCCAGCTCTAGCTCTAGCTCATCCAGTAGCTCCAGCAGCTCAAGTAGTAGCTCATCTTCTAGTTCTAGTAGCTCTAGCTCTAGTTCGTCCAGCAGCTCAAGTAGTAGCTCATCTTCTAGTTCTAGTAGCTCCAGCTCCTCTAGTTCTTCTAGTAGCAGTAGTTCTAAACCAAGTTCCTCTTCATCAAGCTCCTCTTCCTCATCTAGTTCCACTCCAGAACCAGGTACTTTAGAGGCAAAGAAAGCTTCAATTACTTACAAAGATTATATTAATCACAACTTATATAGTTTCTCATCCGCTCCATGCGATGGCGCTGCTAACATTTTAGTCATCCCTGTTTGGTTCAATGATTCTAGTACATTCATTGATGCAGGTAGTAAAGAAAAGGTCAGAGAGGATATCGAAACCGCATACTTTGGTACTAACGAAGAAACAGGTTGGAGAAGCGTCAAAACATTCTATGAAGAAGAAAGTCATGGTACTTTAACTTTCACCGGTACAGTTGCAGACTGGTATAGCGTTAATAAGAGCTATGTGAAATATGGTTCAGAGAGCGAAGGTGGAGAAAACACTATGAAGCTAGTGAAAGAAGCTTCCGACAATTACTTCACAAATAATCCAACAGATAAGAGAAGAAACTACGATAAAGATGGCGATGGCTATATTGATAGTGTCATGCTCATCTATGCCGCTCCTGATTATTATACAGCTGACAATGATTATACAAACTTATGGGCTTATTGCTATTGGTTACAAGATGCTAGCGTTAAAAATACTAGAAATCCAGGCGCTAATGTTTTCTTCTGGGCAAGTTATGACTTCATGTATGGCAAATCAAAATCCATAGAAAGAACAGGCAAATCTGATGGCTATGCTCATGGAGACACATCACATTGTAATGTTGATGCCCATACATTCATCCATGAAATGGGTCACGTCTTTGGTTTAGAAGATTATTATGACTATTCTCAACAATATTCACCTGCTGCTGGTTTCAGCATGCAAGATAGTAACGTTGGTGGTCATGATCCATTCAGCTCCTATGCTTTAGGCTGGGGTAGTGCTTATATTCCTACTGAAACAACCACAATTGATTTAAAGCCATTCGCAGAAACAGGCGAGATGATTCTTTTAAGTCCAAATCCAAATAGTGCAAATACTCCATTTGACGAATATCTTCTTGTGGAATACTACACACCAACTGGTTTAAATAAATTCGACTGTGACTACCAATATGAGGGTTATTATCCTCAAGGTCCAAAAGATTCCGGCATTAGAGTGTGGCACGTTGATGCACGTTTAGCGTCAACTAACAATGGTTATAGTTATTTCTTAGTTTCTAATGGTGTTCCAAGCAATGCCACTAATGGTGTAACTATGGCGATGTCCAACACT
Source organism: Bacilli bacterium (assembly GCA_045116995.1). GTDB lineage: Bacteria > Bacillota_I > Bacilli_A > RFN20 > CAG-826 > RUG14515. The sequence goes on along the minus strand of JBGUMU010000062.1, from coordinate 10,076 downwards.
TACTCAGGTTCAGGCGTTAGCTCTGGTTATTTATCACCTCTTGGCAGTAACTACTACGACTTTAACATTTTGCAATTAATCAGAAATAGTCGTTATGCAACCTACAAAGAGAAAACTGACTTGATATCTTCTAACTTGTTCAAAAAGGGTAGTACATTCAGTATGAGCAATGTTAGTGGTCAGTTTAAAAATTCTGGCAAACTTAACACAAATACTGAATTAGGTTTTACATTCAAAGTAAACGCCTTAGATGAAAACCGCGCTTCAATTACAGTGACTAAATTATAATTTACTTGATAAGTGGCAATAAAATTGCTAATGTATTTAATGCTGTTTAACAGCGCTGGGTCCGTAGCTCACCTGGGAGAGCGCCTGATTTGCATTCAGGAGGTAGCGAGTTCGATTCTCGTCGGATCCACCAATTTGTTTATAATCACTTAGTGATTAAATATAAATAATGGGAGGTAATACTCATGTTACAATACCGCTATGACACTCAATTATTAATCGAAGGTCAAGGCCTTGATGAAGATGAAATCACTGATTGGATTTTAGAAAACATGAAGGGCGATTCCCTCATCTGTGTTGGTGATGATGAAATGATTAAAATTCATTTCCACACAAACGAACCATGGGATTTACTCTCACATTGTGCCACTTTAGGCGAAATCTTCGATATCGTTGTCGAAGACATGGATCGTCAATCAAGAGGTTTAAAGGGTTAATCCAATAAACTTCGACGCACATGGACCATTAACTCAATCGGTTAGAGTGGACGGCCCATAACCGTTATGTTCCGGGTTCAAGTCCTGGATGGTCCACCATATGGAGAATTACCCAAGCGGTTGAAGGGGTCGGTCTTGAAAACCGATAGAGGATGCAAGTCCTGCTAGGGTTCGAATCCCTAATTCTCCGCCACGTAAAAAAATACGGCATTGAATACTCAGTGCCGTTTTTATTTTTCTGAATTACCGAACTGTGAATATGATAGCCTCAGAATATCCCAACATCGTGAATATTAACTCAGTGGTGCCGGTTTTACTAAAAGTAATCGCGTATGTTGTGTAAACGTAATTACCACCGCGGTCTGTAGCCTCTAATTGACTGTAAAAATCTGCTTTATAAGATAGAGTGTAGAAATTCGCATCATGGTATTCATTGAATCTCTCGTTAAAGTCTCCAACGAGGTCAGCATAGACCATAAGGTTGTATGAAGTACCTTTAGATACTGTGAAGCCCCATTTCCCGTTGACACGAGTTCTCGTTTTTTGAGTCGCAGAGTCAGTCATATCTGGTTCGATGTTATAGACTCTTAAATCATAATTTGCCCATTCAAGAGACATTTCTTGATTGTAGTTATTCAAGAAACGACCATACTTCAAAGGATAAGCGGAAACATTTTTCTTTTTATCATATTGTTCAACGATTAATTCTTTCTCTTCATTAACTTTGAGTTCGTAAGAATCAAACGATGTTTCACTATAGTTCTCATTAGCTTCGTAAATAACGCTTTTCTTTTTAAGACTATAAATGACGACACGTTTTTTAATGCCACTAGAACCACTTTGTTGTAGATTGACGCAGACATCAAGTGAACTGTCACAGTCAATATCACCAACAAAGGCATTTACTAGGGCAAATTTATTGAGATTCATTTCATAATCATCAAACTTTAAATAACGGTCGTTATTCTCACGGTCGATTTTATAGATGAACTTATGATCTTTTAATTGTTCTACTGTGATCTCAACCTCTTCGTTTTCATGTGAAACAGGAGTCTTTTGTTCGTATGTATAAACCAACTCTCCTTTTGCATATTTGCCATCAAATCCAGTAGACGAAGCATTTGTTGATGGATTACTTGCACATGCTGTTAAAAGCAAGGCGACGAGTGATAAAAAATATGATTTCTTCATACTTTAATTATATCCCATATATAAAGTTTTGATAAGCCAATAATATTGCCCACTCGTGAGATATGTTCACTTGTTTTTCTTTTCTTTAGAAAATAAAGTGCTATGATAGTGGCTATTATGAAAGTCAAATTAATCAAACTCACAAAAGAATATGAAAAGCAACTAGGGGAAATGATTGATGAATGGAAACTAGATCAACAAGTCAACCATACAGATACATCTCCTTATGTTATTTTTAAGAATGATTATCATGATTTTGATTACTATTTAGAACATTTAGAAACAAAAGAGGCCCTTCCTCAAGGATTTGTTCCTGATTCAGTTTTCTTCTTGCTTGATGAAGAAAGAAATAGATTACTAGGTGCTGTTAATATTCGTCATTACTTGAATGAACACTTGCTTAAATGTGGTGGTCATATTGGGGATGGCATTAGACCAAGTGAAAGAAGAAAAGGCTACGCTACTGAGATGATTCGATTAGCGTTACTTGAATGTAAGAAACTCGGTATTGATAGAGTTTTAATTTGCTGTAACTCTTCTAACATTGGTTCTAGAAAATCAATCCTCAACAATGGTGGTGTTCTTGAAAACATCGTCATGGATGACGGTGAGCCTATGGAAAGATATTGGATAGATATTAAGTAATATGACTTGGCAAATCTTATTGGCAATCTTCTTTTTAGGCTTAGGTTTAGCAATGGATGCTTTTTCCGTGGCTTTAACGGATGGCTTAACTTATACCGATATCAATAGAAAGAAATCGTTCTTTATTGCCGGAACCTTTGGTTTTATGCAAGCTTTAATGCCTTTAATTGGCTTCTGGCTTGTTGAAATCGTTGAAACCATAGCAGGAGACCTCGCGGGTGAAGAAGCTGGTCATATCGCCTCAATCGTAGTGAAGTGGGTGGCCTTCGGCTTGTTACTCTTCATCGGTGGCAAGATGATTATCGAATCTATTATTGAATTAAGAAAACCCGCTGAAGAAAAAACTTCAAAGAAGTTCTCCTTCAAAGAAGTCATCTTCTATGGCTTTGTGACTGCAATTGATGCTTTAGCCGCAGGCGTCACACTTCATGCTGGTTTATCAAATACTGTAACTGTTTGGTTACACGTTTCAATCATTCTAATTATTACATTTATTATGTCTTTAATTGGCTTGTTCTTAGGCAAACAAATCTTGAAATTATTAAAAGGCCGCTACGAGATATCAGGTATCATCGGCGGCACTATCTTAGTTATTCTTGCAGTTGTAGTGGTTCTCTTCTAATAGAATCATCTAGTTTCTTTAAATCCTTTGGAAGAGTAACTGCGATTGCTATGACGTTACATGTCGTAGCGATAACCCATGTGATTGGGAATAAAGCATAGAGCCAGAAGACTGTGTGGAACATTTCAACGTTGTTGAAAACGGTTAGAATCAAAAGAATTCTTAAACCTGTACAACACACAAGAGTGGTGACCATTGGGAACGTGGATCTTTTCATACCACGCAATGTTGCAGCAGTGAACGCCATTGTAAAGTCAAAGAAATATAAATAGCCCATCAAGCTAAGTCTCGTATAACCAGCGTCAATAGATTCTTCGTTATCGACGAATAGTGATAGAAGTGGTCTATGCAATAGAAGAGTAACTAAAGCGATAATCAAGCAGAATATCGCACCCCATGTTAAACCAAAGAGAATGCTCTTCTTGATATTCTCTTTTTTCTTCGCACCAGTGTTTGCAGCGATATATGTCATCGTGGATACAGCGATTGCGTCACAAACTGCAAAGAAATAGCCTTCGATGTTACCAGAAGCAGTGACCCCGTTTTCTAAATTAACGTTACCTGGATCAATCGTATATAACGATGATTGAATAAAGACATTTGGTAAAGAGAAGAAGAAACCTTGTAAGCCCGCTGGTAAACCAATCTTGAGTACTTCAAAAAGTACTGGACTATCAATTCTAAACTCTTTAATTTTCAAGCTGACATAGTTACGTTTTCCTTTGATTAAAACAAATAAGCAAATAATCGCAGAAACCGCTTCAGCGATAATCGTGGCTAAAGCCACACCCGCAACACCCATATGCATTGGGAAGACAAACAAACAGTCAGCACCAACGTTAATTGCACCAGCAATCATCAGCGCTAAGAATGGTGAGAGTGAGTCGCCTTGCGCTCTTAATAATTGAGCAGCATAGTTATAAACCATCAAGAATGGTAAACCGCAGAAATAGATTTTTAAATATAACGCCGCTTTAGCAAAATAGTGGGCTTCTGTACCCATTAACTCCAATAAATTATCACTAATAAAGAAGCCTAAAACGCCGACAAAGAAACCGGAGATAATAGCAAAAACAAGCGAGGTATGTAGTACTTTGCTCGCTTTTTCTTGATTACCAGCGCCCTTAGCTTCAGATAAAACAACGTTCGCACCAAGAGAGACACCAGTGAACACCACAATGATTAAATTGATAAGCGCGGTGTTAGAAGCAATTGCACCCATCGATTCAGCGGAATCACCATAATGGACAGTGGTTAAGTCAATCGTGGTGTATAGAAGTTGCATAATTGTGGTAAGCATCGCTGGTATAGCAAAAAGGATTATCTTGAAGAAGATATTTCCAGTTGTCATATCGCGTGGCTTAAAGATGTGAGCAATTCTTTTTATCATGGCAAAAATTATATGCTTTATATTTATTAAAGCAAGCGATTTGCTTTTAAAAGAAAAAGGGAACTTTAATGTTCCCTTATCTATTTGAATATTTGATCAAGTGATTTCTTTCTATCACTTAACCATTTAGTTAAATAATCAACTGCATCCTGATGTGTTTTAAAGTTTCTAGCGACATCTGGAGTATATTTAGGAGTGATTTGTCCTAAGTTATTCCATTTTTCATAGTTCTTCACATAATCATTTTTAAAAGCGGAAGCAAAGTAATTGGCCTGCGCAATCGCGCCCTCTAAGATTTGTGAATTTTGGAAGACACTATAGTATTTCTTAAACACGCTTCTAAAGAAGTCAGTTCTAGAGAACATGAAGAACCATGGGTTGAAATTACCTTGGTTTTTAGAACAGTATTCTCCTGAACTACCATAACATTCACTAGTGTTAACGTTACCGCTGCTCCAGTCAAAATCCCAAGGAGCACCAAAGGTGAGACGCTTATATTTACTTGTCGTGGAGAAATCCACAAACATGTAGAAGCTACCAAAGCCAACATCAACGTCTTTCATATATTCATGTAATAAATACATCTTAAAGACTGACTCTAAATCGATGACGGAATTAAGTGTTTCATATTGGCTGGTGTATGGAGAGGCTACTAAATTATTGTTTTCATCTAAAACAAATAAGCCATCACCATGAACCGCTTTGTATAAAGCGTAATAAACGTTAGAGAGATAATTCTTAATATAATTAACTTGGTCTTGAGAATAGACATCAGTCTTAATTGCGTATTCTTTTTTATAAAGTGAAACGCCATCAAGTTTATCAGGCTGTTCACCGCCTCCCCAGCCACCGCCACCAGGGAACATGGACCAGTCATTGCCTTTACCAACTGAGAAGTAATAATCTTCTTCAGAAGCACGGCTATCTAGCTCAATTAAATAGCCCACATCAGTGCCGGTATAACCACTTTCTGCTTCGTTGATTTTAATACGATTAGAATTGGCCTGTTGTTGTTCGGCTAAAACATAGACACCGTTATATTTACCATTAAGGTAAACCTGAACAGGCATATAGTCAGAAGTATAGTTATTTGAGTAATTAAACAATGAGTTTCCAAAATAGAAAGCAGTGGAATTTCTGACCATTGATTGATCAGCGTATTCCGCGAGTAAAACCCAGCTTTTCGCTCTTGCGCCATGATTCAACCCAAGCATATTAGTTTTACTAGTAAACTTGATACGATATGGCTTCTTATCATAAGTCATTGTGCCATTACCACGGCATCTAATTTCACCAGGCACATCGTTGAGTTTATAAGTATCATTACAGTTATCTGTAGAAAGTGTCATTGGAACATATGTTTCTTTAGAAGTAACTGCCACATTATCGGTATCAATTCTGATATTAGGCATACCAGTATTATCAATGATATTGATATTAGCTTTCTTTTGGTCGATTAATTGATGTTTTTCGTCATAGACTCTAGCGATGGCTTCTTGGCTGCCTTTTTCTTTACGATTGTTATTCTCATATTCGACAGTGCAGCCATAAGGAAGCATACCTTTGATGGTTAATTGATGGTTTTTACCATCGTACATAAAGGATTGGTCTACAAAAGCATATTCGTTTAAATCATAGCTAGCATTTTCATATTTTTCCTGCCCGCATTTAGAGCAGACATATTTAGCGCCTTTACTTTGAATAATTGTTGGGGCCTCATTTTCATCGTTTGAGTAAACAAAATCGTGCTCGCAAATAGAACTGCTACTAGCGGATGAACTACTTTCAGTAGAAGAGCCATTGTTAAAGGATGAACTACCAGAAATAGTGGTATTAACTACGTTACATCCAGTAATCGCTAAGGCAAGAACGAAAAGAAATGAGAGTTTTTGGTTTTTCATTATTTGAGGTAGACGCTATCCAAATAAGCCTTTCTTTCAGTTAACCAACTAACAAGATATGTCGTGGCCTCAGTAAAACTATCATATTGTCTAGTTTGCATTAAGGTTGCACCTGATGCACCTTTACCATATCTAGTGTGGTTATCATCAAAGACATCTTTAAACGCAACGCGTTCATATTCGATGTTACTAATCATTTTATCAAAGATACCTGATTTATCAAAAATGGAATAATACTTTTTAAACATGTCCTTAAAGAAGTCTGTTTGGCTAAGCATATATAACCATGGATTAGCGGTGGTCATGCCGGTTGCATATTCACTATTATTCAAGAAGTTATCCTTGGTAGAAGAGATACCTGAGGTTGGGATGTCTTTGTCGCTAGAGGAACCACCTTGGCCTCCCAAGCCTCCCCAGCCACCAGAGCTGCCTTGCTTATTGCCTTCGCCCAAATCAAAGTCCCAAGGAGCAGACATGGTCAAACGTTTAACTGTACTCTTCGAAGAGAAGTCGACATACATATAGAAACTGCCCCAACCGACATCATAGTCTTTCATAAATTCTTGAAGGACATACATTCGCATGAATGAGTCGACATCGATATAAGCATTTAATGTGTCATATTGAGTGGTGTATGGACTATCAACGAGTTCAGCATTTTCATTAACGATTTGCTTAGTGCCGTCTTTAAATAAGCCCTTAAAAGCCTTTAAGACATTATTCATATAGTCTCTAATAAATGGGACTTGGTCATCACCATAGGTATCAGTCTTAACGGCGTAGCCTTTATCAGAAATAGAAACACCATTGATGGAATCGCCACCTTGGCCACCCCAACCCCAGCCACTAGAACTGCCTGTGCCAGTAGTGAAGCAAGGATCACCTTCTAAAGTGCCGATATGAGTGGTGCTATCAACATGTCCTTGTTGAGTGACAAGTCCATCGATTTCGATTAAATAACCAACATCAGTGCCGGTATAGTTTTCCGCTGCTTCGTTAATTGGAATACGACCTTTCTTAGCTTGTTGTTGTTCTGCTAAAAGATAGACGCCACGGTTTTCACCATTCATGTATAAGTTGACGTGTTTATAATCGCTGGAATAATAACCAGAATAGTTAAATAAGGAATTGCCCATCGCAAAAGCGGTTTCGTTTCTAAACCTAGATTGGTCAAAGAAGTCGGCGAGTAAGACCCAGCTCTTTTCTTTTAAGCCGCCGTTAAGACCTAGTAAGTTAGTTTTACCACCGAGTTTAAGACGGAAAGCACGTTTCGCCACTGATTCTTGGTTAGTACTGTTACCTCTGACCTTAATTTGACCCGCTAAGTTAGAGAATTCATAACTAGCTTGACCAGCATTATCGATGGTGAGTTTCATATCTTTATATTCTCTTTCCCCGTTATGGCTATGCCAGTCAGGATCTTCGCCATCTACGGTTTCCACTCTAACGTTTGGTAAACCGATATTTTCAGTAATATTAATCTTGGCTTTCTTTTCCATGATGAGAACGTTGTTATCACCATAGAATTTAGCGGTGGCTTCTTGTGTGCCTAATTCTTTACGTTCGTTATTTTCATATTGCACAGTGACACCATAAGGTAAAACACCTTCAATCATTACTTTATGGCTATTGCCATCATACATATAAGACATATCGTCAAAGACAAATTCATCCATCTTATAACAATCACCATCGGCATCAAAACCACAGTTTGGGCAATGATAATGAACAGTGCCTTTTTCTAAAAGTGTAGCTTCTTTAATAATGGTTTCTGTAAGTTGATGGTTAGTGCAATCATCTGGATTGAGGTTTGTGCTAGATGCCACAAAAGAAGAACTAGATGATTCACTAGTGGTGTTAGAACTGCTGTTTTCGCTCTCGCTAACGGATGAGGAAAAAGAAACGGTGGAACTATTATTTGAGTCTTCGCTTGTGGATGCCTGAACAGCGCAGCCACTAACGAGACCTGATAAAGCCAAAAGCATGACTAATTTTTTAACTGATTGTTTCATATAAAACCTCTCTCAAAGGTATTCACAATATGAATATAAGTATATAACCTTAAATAAAACAAAAAAGAGGTTCATACCTGAACCCCTTAGAAAACAATTTGGTAGCTGGAGGCGGATTCGAACCGTCGACCGACCGGGTATGAACCGATTGCTCTAGCCAGCTGAGCTATCCAGCCAAATCGCTTGTCGTGCAAGCAAGTAGTAATTATATATAAAAGAGTGCCACATAGCAAGTTAAGATTTTAAAAATTTTAGAATGTTGTTGAGTTATCGTTAGCCTAACCAGTAAAATATAATTCCAAGCACATAAAATATCTAGTTATTCGTGCTTTTTATTTAAATAAAGAATAGAATGTAGAAAGAGCCAAAATTATGCCAAATTGTCGTAACTGTGGGGCACGTTTATCAAAATTTGACACAGATCTATGCCCCGTCTGTGGAATAAAAGATCCTTTACAAGGCACTAGTAGTGAGACTGTCGAAATCACTTCTCAAATCGATTTAAGTGAGATGAAGGAAGGTCAAAAAGTATTAAGACGTCGTAAAAAGTTTATTGCCTATTTCTTTTCTCTTGGCTTTACAGGCTTACCATTTTTCTACATTAAGAAAAACATTTTAGGTTTAGTTTGGCTAGTGGCTAATCTCGCTGTTTTGGGCGGTTTATTTGCCTTATTCTATTTTGCGATTCAAGCACATATTGCGGTTGCTATTATCGTCCCACTTCTTATTGTCTACGCAGTAAATGCAGTTGTGGCGACTATTTATAATTTCTTACCAGACATCAAAGATGGTGAAGGAGAATTTATTGTTTAATGCAACGTTATTTTGCTTCTTTATTAGATGCTGAACACGTTCAATTAACCAAAGACGATGAACATCACCTTTTGCATGTCATGCGCATGAAAAAGGATGATGAAATTGAAGTCGTCGCCGATAACAAGTTATACCTTTGTAAAATCAAGAGCGTTTCTCCTCTTGATATTTATATTGTTCACGAACTTAAAAGTGATGTGGAATTACCAGTGGATGTGACTTTATTATTCGCCCTCACCAAAGGTGATAAAATCGATTTAGTGGTGCAAAAAGCCACTGAACTTGGTGTTAAGAATATCGCTTTAATCCAAAGCGAAAGAACAGTTGTTAAATACGATAACAAAGACATTGATAAGAAGATTCAACGCTTCCAAAAGATTATGAAAGAAGCTAGTGAACAATCACATAGACTAGTGGTTCCAAATCTTATTGGTATTTATAACTTAAAACAACTTCCAAAAGAAGCCTTTAGTGATCTTAACTACATTGCCTATGAAAAAGAAGCAGGAGACACTAAAGAGGCTTTCGCTGATGTTATTAAGAATAAATCTATTTCCATCCTTGTGGGTCCAGAAGGTGGCTTTTCCGAAGAAGAAGTTAATAACCTTGTAAAACAAGGTTTCATAAGAACATCTTTAGGCAAGCGCATTTTACGCGCGGAAACCGCCGCCATCTATGCCTTAAGTGTGCTAGGATATCTATTAGAGAAATGAAAAGGTTACTGAAGTACATTGCTAGAAAAGCTAAAAAGAGAACCGAATTCGAACAAAGTGAAGA
>JBGUMU010000061.1:0-2272 GCA_045116995.1 Bacilli bacterium | reverse complement strand
TGGGTTGGATAAGTCAGAAGGATTACTCCTTCTTTCTCTCCGAGGAACCGCTCGTGTGGCTTTCACCACAAGCGGCTCGAGCATAGTTCATAAGAAAGAAAAGAAATGATAACGTTCTATTTATACAGATATTCATAAGGAGTCATAGAATAACGTTTTTGAAAGTATTCTTCATATTCAACATCATACGGTGTTGCTTTGAATTTAATACACCAAGGATATCTAATTTTAATCCATGACATCCTATCAACCTGACTTCCAGTATTAGGATTAGTAAAAGTCCATTTCCAATGATATTTAGGATGTAAAGATTCCTTAAAATGTTTATCTACAATCCATTTTATGGGTTTGTTAGGATACCATCTTTTGGATCGTCTAAGCAGTATGTTACAGATATAACGGTCCATTTTATTAAATAAGTCACTATTAGAACCTATTCTCCAGTAGTTGCCTGTACCATTTATTAAATAGTTAAGACGAATTATACTTTCTTCAAGATTCCAAGGATAACATTTACGAACAATTTCTTTAATTTTTCTCTTAAATGAGTTTATAGAGTCTTTGGATGCTTTTACAAGTACTTTGTCACGGTCTTGACCTTTGTAGCATCGAATGTTATAACCTAGAAAATCAAATCCATCATCAATGTGAGTTATCTTAGTTTTATCTGGAGCCAATATTAAACCTCTGTCTTTTAGATAATCATCTAAAAGTCCATAAACATTATTAGCATCCTCTAATGTTTCACATATGATGACAAAATCGTCTGCGTACTTAATAACAGCATATTTGGATTTATTGGAATAAATGTATCCATTTATGCTTTACTTTCCGGTATTCAATGTTTAATGCTTCTTCCATACCATCTAATGCAATATTTGCAAGTAATGGTGAAATGATGCCTCCTTGCGGAGTTCCAGCTCTAGTTTTATAGAATACATTATTTTCAAGATATCCTGCTTCCAGCCATTTCTTTATTAATCCTTTCAATGGAAAATTGCCGAGTTTATCCAATATATGTTGATGACTTAAAGTGTCAAAACATGATTTAAAATCGCCTTCAAATATATATTGTCTTTTCAATCCCCGTGTATAAGTGTGAATCTTTTCTATTGCATCACTAGTGCCCCTACAAGGCCTAAATCCATATGTACTAGATTCAAACTTTGCCTCAAACATAGGTTCTAATGCCAATTTACAAACTTCTTGATAAACTCTATCAATAATACTGGGAATTCCTAATGGTCTAGTTTTACCGTTCTTTTTAGGAATATAAATCCTACGAACAGGTTTAGGATTGTGTAGACTGATTTTATAATCTGAGAGTTTATAAAACAAAGCCATTCGACCATAATCTTCCCTAATGACTATACCATCAATACCACTAGTTCTTTTACCTTTGTTTTTCTTTGTAACTATTTTAATACTATATAACAAACTTCTTTTATCATTAATCAATAATCTACATAGGCTATTGACTTTCCTATAATTTCCTTCTTTCTCTGCTTCAAATATCCGTTTTTGTATCTTAAATATGCTATACTCAACTGAATTCCAATTAATAGAATTCCATTCTTTATCAAGTATTTCTTTGTCTGATTCCACAGACTGCAATATAACTTCGTCATATCCAGTTTTCATTGCCAAAATCACACTCCCATAAAAGATTATTTCACATTTAATGATATCTGCCGTTTTAAATGAAACAAAACTTACACCTGCTAAAAGTAGGCATATCCCACACAGTTATTATATTTGTCAGTTTCCTGCTATCTTTCGATTATGTGGGCGTTAGCTTTCTTTAGCATCCCTTACCCGGAAAAGAACATTAGACTCCCTCACGGTCACCCTACCATACATCAGTATGGACAAATCCGGGCTTACCGAGTTAACCAATTGTTAGATGCGATTAGGTTAGGTTCTCCAACTACACCGACTGGCATTACGGGTTGTAATCCATAAACATGCCTTGACATCATGTATGACCATATCCAGTAAAACAATGGCTCTTCGAAACTTCCTACCCATTGCCTCAAATAACGATGCTTTTATTAGGAGTTCACGGTCGTTAACCATACTAATCTTCCTCTCGCCCTCAATTTATCGGAAGTTATAACATTGATTAGGCTTTAACCCATCTTGCAACCCACCCCACTGTTACCAGTGACGCAGTTTCAGGGGAGAATAACGCATACAACAACGTTATCAGTTTAACAACTGCACTAACACAAACCAAGGTCTGTGACAAATTATTGGCTCTATCTCGTCGCAC
>JBGUMU010000060.1:0-1770 GCA_045116995.1 Bacilli bacterium | reverse complement strand
CAGTGCTTTTGATGGTGAAGAAGCTCTTTTATATATCGATCAATATAAATATGACATCATCATTCTTGATATTATGCTTCCTAAGATTAATGGCTTAGATGTTTTAAAAAGAGTGAGAACTAATAAAATTGATACACCTATTATCATGTTAACCGCGAAGTCTGCGACAGAAGATAAGATACATGGTCTTGATTTAGGTGCAGATGATTACTTACCAAAACCATTTGTTGTGGAAGAACTTTTAGCCCGTATTAGAGCGTTACTCCGTCGTCAACCAACTTATGAAGAAGAAAGTAAATTAGAGTTTGGTGATATTGTCTTAGACTCTAATAACTGCTGCTTAATTAATAAAGATAAGAAAGTTACTTTAATGAACAAAGAACTTCAAATCATTACTTTATTAATGAAGGCTAAGGGTAATGTGGTCTCGCAAGACACAATTAGTAAGAATGTTTGGGATATTGAATCATATAGTACGAGCGAGAACGTGTGGGTGTTTATATCCTATTTAAGAAAAAAATTAGAAAGTATTGGTTCAAAAGTAATTATTAAATCAATTCGTTACCAAGGTTATTACTTGGAGTATAAAGATGATTAGAAAGCTTAGATTACGTTTTATTCTTGCGGCCTTAGTGTCGATTCTTTTTGTTTTAGCCGCGACAATTGCGGCGATTAATGTTTCTATTCATATCAAAAAGGAAAAAGAAACAGTTGAATCATTAAATAACATTATTGAATATTCACATCAAAGTGCCTTATTAAACAGTGGTGTGATGCCCGCTAATCAACAAAATGGCCCAGGAGGACCAGGTGGTGGTCCAGGAGGATGGCAACAAGGTGGCTACTTCTATCCAAGAAGAGAAGAAATAAACGAACAATACTTTGTCACTGTCTTTAATGAAAGTGGCAGTATCGAATGGTATGACTATAATCATATTGCTCCAGGTGATAGTGATGATGAATTACGTCAAGTCATGTCCACGAAGATCTATAACAGTGGTGAAACCGAAGGCACAATTGGTAAGCTTCGTTTTAAAGTAGCGAGCACTGATGAAACTGCCGAAGTAGTGACAGGTTGGGAAATGAATCCTGAAGGTGGTCAACCAATCACAGAAGAAAGAGAATTAAAGTTCACATATGTCGCTTTCTTAGATACTTCAGAAAGAAATCACGCCTTTAATAACTTCTTTATGAGTTCAATGGTTATCGCGGGTATAAGCTATACCGTATTGGCTATTTTAATTATTTTATCTAGTAAACTTGTCTTTAGAACTAGTGAAGAATCATACAAGAAACAAAAGGCATTTATCACTAACGCATCACATGAATTAAAGACACCTTTAACCATTATTTCTACTGACTTAGAACTCGTAGAAATGGACTATGGTAAGAGTGAATGGACTGAATCTATTCATGATCAAGTTATTAGACTAAACACTATGACTAAACAACTAGTGACCCTCTCTAGATTAGATGAAGGTAACGCTAGTAACTATCCATTCGCGGAATTCTCACTTTCAAAGCTCGCTAGTGAAAGTGTGGATTCATTTGCCCCAACATTTAAGAGCAAACAATTATCATTCAATAGTGATATTCCGAGTGATATCAACATGAAGGGAAATATGTATCTCATTAATGAGTTATTCTACATCTTCTTTGATAATGCTTTGAAATACACTAAGAGTAACGGTGAAGCTTCTTTAACTATTAAAAAGAATCAAAATAAAAAGGTAGAAATTACCTTTAGCAATGACATTGAAGACAATGAAA
>JBGUMU010000059.1:0-50137 GCA_045116995.1 Bacilli bacterium | reverse complement strand
GAGGAGTTACCATAACCAACTCTAACAGAGTTAGTGGCAATCATACCTGTACCCATATCACCTTCTGGTGGGCAGAATGGGATACCTGGTTGTAAGACACCAGTTGGGTCGATTAATAAGGCACCTTCTTTTGTTAAGTAGCCAGCATTTTGGCCCGCTAACATACATTTTGGTAAAATATCTAAGATTCTCCAATTGACTTTATCTTTGATAACTTCGTTGAATTTAGCGACCATATTGGCGTCATAATCTTTGGTGTTTGGATCTAATGGGAACATACCAGAAGCATCATTAGCACCGATGACTTTTTCACCAGCTAATAAATAATGGAAATAGCCCGCTAAGGTGGTAGCGAAGACGATGTCTTTAACTTCTTTTTCACCATTTAACATGGCTTGATAAATATGGGATACACTCCAACGTTGTGGGACGTTGAAATTGAATAATTCAGATAATTGATCTTGTGCTTGTGGGCAGATGGTATTTTTCCAAGTGCGGAATTCCGCTAATTGGTTGCCATTCTTGTCAAAGACAAGATAACCGTGCATCATACCAGAAATACCAATCGCACCAACTTTCGCTAATGGGCGACGATATTTGGTTTCAAATTTTTGTTTTAATCCAGCATAGCAATCCGCTAAACCGATTTTGGCTTGTTCTAATGTATAGATCCAAATGCCATTCTTTAAGGTTGATTCCCAAGCATAGTCATTTGATGCGATGATTTCGTGATTTTCATCGAGCATGACAGCCTTAATGTTTGTGGAACCGAATTCAATACCAATTACACATTTTTCTAAAATCATATTGAGCCTCCATGATTATATATGAAATGATTCACCTTCTTTATACAAGAACGGCGACATTTAATATATGACAAAACACAAATTCATGTCCGTTATTGTTGCGATTTTTACATGCTTAGGATTGACTTCAAATCCTTAATTGAGAGCGATTTGATTGAAGAGTCGTTATCACTGATGACTTTATCAACAAGTTCTTTCTTCTCGTTTTGAAGATTAACGACTTTCTCTTCAATACTATTTTCAGCGATGAGTTTAATGACTTCGACGGTTCTAGTTTGACCAATACGATGCGCTCTATCGCTCGCTTGACTTTCAGCGGAGTAGTTCCACCATGGATCAAGATGAATAACCACATCAGCACCAACTAAATTGAGACCCGTACCGCCTGCTTTTAAGGAAATAAGCACAATCTTATATTCTTCGTTTTTATTGAAATCATTACAGATTCTAAGTCTTTCTTTAGCGGATGTATCACCAGTAATCATATAGTACTTGATACCCATCTTTTCAATTTCATCTTTGACGATATTAAGCGCAGAAACAAATTGAGAGAAGATTAAGAATCTATGACCATCTTTCATCTTATCTTGGATGATATCTTTTAACGCAGTAATCTTGCCCGATTCACCAGTAAAGTTATCAACAAATGTTGAAGGATCAACACAGATTTGTCTAAGTCTTGTAATAATGGATAAGACTTCCATAATCTTAGAACCACCTTCAGATGATTTGAGTTGCTCTTTAGCTTGTAAACGGAAAGCATCATAAAGTTTTCTTTGTTCTTGGCTCATTTCAGTGGTAATAATGACTTCATATTTTTCTGGTAAGTCTTTTAAGACATCTTCTTTTCTTCTTCTTAAGATGAATGGAGCGACTTTGTCTCTAACGATTTCATAGTATTCTTCGTTATGTTCATATGAATCTTTAAAGTCTTCATAATCTAAAAGATAATGAGGCATTAAGAAATCGAAGATTGACCAGAGGTCATAAATATTGTTTTCAATTGGGGTACCAGTTAACGCAATTGTGTGTAAAGCATTGATTTGTTTAACTGCACCTGTCTTCTTAGCGTGCATATTCTTAATGAATTGAGCCTCATCAAGGATGCACATATCAAAAGTAATGTCGGTTAAGTTTTCAAATTCGTTTCTTAAAGAATCATAGGAAATGAAATAGACACCGAATTTATCGTTTTTAATTTTTTTAATAATCTTTTTACGTTCTTCAACAGTGCCAATAATCGCATAGACTGGAATATCACTAGCGAACTTATTAAATTCACTAACCCAGTTGAACACTAAGGATTTAGGGGAAACGATTAAAATTGGTTTATCTTGCTTAATGGAATTAATAAAGGCAATGGTTTCAATGGTTTTGCCTAAGCCCATGTCATCAGCGAGGATTCCGCCTAAGGAATATTTATATAAAACATTGAGCCATTTAACACCATCGATTTGATAGCTTCTGAGTTCCCCATTAATCTTAGGAATCTCAATATTAGAAGTAGAGAAATTCTTTAATTCATTGAACACGTCATCTAAATAACTATCCATCGATAAGAAACTATTATCCTTACCATAGGCTTTAAAAGCGTAATAAAGAGGTAATTCTTTCTTACTATGTAAAGAGTTCTCGCTGATTAAATCTAAGTCTTTCGCGAGGCTATAGAATTCTTTCGTATCATCACTCATTAAGTTGATGAAGTTATCACCAATCTTAACGAATTTCTTCTTACGCTTTAAGCCAATTAGAATGGTCTTAAGTTCTTCTTCACTATAGATAGAGCCATCCACTAAGACTTCAAGCATGGAGCCATCTTTCTTGATAGTAATGTTTGGAGAAGTAAATGAACTTGTCTTTCTAGAATCTAAATCTTTAGAGAAATAGACTTCTGCAACTTTTTGTAAGTTTTCTAAAGTGCTATTCAAGAAATCCCAGACTTGACCACCATCGCTTAAGACATGATCAAAGAAGCCATAGCTAGAAAGGATGTCTTGATAGTGTTTAACTTGAGAAACTTCATAGAAGTTTTTGATATCTCTAACATCAACTTCTTGATCGTTTTTAAAATATCTAGTCTTTTCATAGACATTATCTTTTTCATAATCGAAATAAGCTTTAATCACTAAAGCGGATTCATTAAGTTCTTCTTTAACTTTGTCAGCGATTTCAAAGAAATCAGGATACTTTTCAAAGAAGGAATATTTAAAGTTATCAAAGTTATTTTGAATTGTGCTTAATGGATATGATCTCGCGGAATCAATAAGACTATTGATATAGGCGTTATTGGTTAATGGTTTAATATCATTCGCGGACTTACAATAATAATAGTTTCTTGTTAAAGGAATATAGCCTTTGATGATACCTTCAGTCACTAGTGAGTAGTTATCATTAACGTGAATCTTGACGTCCATTGGTTCTTCACTGACGTGATAAACCTCATTATTGATATAAAGGTAGTCACCTTTTAAAGCATCTAATAATTCATCGAAAAAGATGAGTGATTTATCATTGCTTAAATCAATAAAGAAATCAGGGTTATATTTCTCTAAAATCTTAATGATTCTTTGGCTTGTTTCATCAAAAGAAGAAAGGACGTGCACTAATGTAAGGTCTTTTCCATATCTAAATTCTTCTTCATTTAAGAATCTAGCAAGGAATCTATCGATAGAGGCAATCTTATATTCTCTACCCTTAGCGATAGTAAGGTTCACACTATAGGAGAATCTAGTATCTTCTAAATAAACTTTGATTCTTGCTTTTGTAGATGCATTAGCGATTTCTTCTTTTCTAATTTCTTTAAAGACTTCACCAATCTCTAAATCAAAAGCACTTTGTTGTTCTCTTCTATCAACATCAGAGATTTCAAAAGCAAACTTTGTGGACACTTCTTTTAATTGAATGAATTCGTCATTCAAAAGCTTGCTCGCTAAAATGGAGAAGTGTCGACAAGGTTCCTTTTCTCTACAGATTTGACATGTATAGTTGAGTCTGCCTTTATAATCTAGAATAAATTCAAGAATTTGAATTCTATTTACTTTTGTAAATAAACGAACATAGAAGAATGGGTGATTATTCTCATCATAATCAATGCCATATTTATATGAAAAGTAGGCGAAAAGTTCTAAATCAGCAGGACTTAGTTTTTCTAAACGATAATGTGTTAATAATTCAATAACATCCATACTAACGCACCCTACTCTTCTTTGGTCTTCTAATATTTTGATCCACTAGTTCACTAATAAAGGAACAAGAAGGAATCTTCTTACTTAATTCAATGGCCAAACGAATTGTTCTTTCGTCGATATAGTCGTGTTGAAGAGCCACACCAATAAGGAGTTCTGCGACTAATGGATAGTCCTCTTCTTTAAGGCTATCCATATTCGCATAAACGATTTGAATATAACGGCTCTTATCGTTGCTATAAGGAGCAACTTTTAAGAAATATTCCAAAGGAATTTGTTTAATCTTGTTATCATCAAGTGGTAATTCATCAAATAGTAATAAATAGATACTTAAACGATTCTTCGCTGGAGAAGAGAATAAATCTTGCATGTAATATCTATGATTCATTTGGAACAAATAGCAATCTTTAAGCGCAGCGATTTCTTCGATTGTTAAATCTTGATATTTGATATATTCCATCATCACTTGGCTCGCTAATCTCTCTTCGCTGAAGTTCTCTTCGGCGTGTTTTAATAATTCGATTAATGAGTCGCAGTTAGGGGCTAATAAGATGTTATAAAGATTAGCTTTTCTAGTCACACCCCTTCTCTTTTCGAGTTCGTCACGCAAAACTTGATAAGTATTTCCCGCTTCGGTGAGCATGGTTTTAATATTCTCGTCTGCGGTTTCCATAATCTTCTTAAAGTTCTCAACGTTATGCTCATTAAAGAACAATGGAGAAAGGATATCGTTAATCACACGAGCCTTATATTGACCGCGTTGATAATACGCTAAAAGTTCAGTTATAAATGTAGTCGCAGATTCTAAACTTTTAATTTGATAAGAGATTTTACTAACTAGAGGAATATTATCTCCACCTCTTAGATAGAGGTATCTTTCTAATAAATCTTTAAATGTCTTCTCACTAGAATTGATGATTGGTGTAACTTTATCGCCTTTAGGATCAATTAACTTTTTAATAGTTAAGAAGGCAGCATATAGATGCTTACATGGTTCGTTAACAGGGCAGGAACAAGAAAGGGTCACAAATGAATTGGTGTCGATAGATATTCTGAAAGAATATTCTTTTTGGCCCATAATTGTGCCATAGCATTCATTTTCACTTAAATGCATGTTCTTGATTGCACCATCTAAGTAGTCATTAGCTTTTTGCTTAGTGGTAGCGTCAAATAATCCTTCAAACAAACCTAAGGATACAAATTTGGATAATGAGATGTTATCCGCGACTGATAAAAGTGGATGAGAGAGAACTATGTTCTTCGTGGTTCTATCATCCGCGAAGAAAACACGCCCGATGTCGTTTGGTTCTCTTTTTAATAACATTCCATATCCTAGCGAAACGTGCTTAAGGATTAGATAACGAACTGCCATACCTAACCCTTATTATAGCAAAACATCAAAAAACTAGATATAAAATCTTCAAGGACTTGAAAAATAGACTATAATAATCCAGGTTATGGAAAAGACTAACGCTATTAGACGTATCACTAAAAACGCTATCATGCTCGCAATGCTTTGCATTATCGGCATGTTTTCTATTCCTTTAGGAGACAATATCAAAGTTTCATTACAACTGTTGATGGCCTTCATCATTGGTTTAACTATCGATGCTTTCTATGATGGTATTATCATCACGGGCTTATATTTAGCCTTAGGTATGTTTGCCCCAATCTACGCTGGCTTTAACGCTGGTGTCACACCAACATTTGGCTTTGTCATTTCTTTTGTGGTTATTGCCCCACTTTTATATTTCTTAAATAAATTACCAATTACGAATCAATTCGTGAGAATGTCTATCGCATGCGTGGTTTCCTTAATTGTTTGTTATTTTATTGGTTCATTGTTCTTAGCGTTATATTTACATTTAGATATACAAAAAGCACTACTTATTGCGGTAGTGCCTTATGTTCCATTTGATATCGCTAAAATCGTTATAGCGGTTTTAGTGGTTTCAATTTTAAATAAACGTTCTATCTAGCTTTCTTAACTTTGATTTCTCTAATTAACCAAGCAAGTAAGATGCCGAATTGAGAAGCGAAGTGGATAAGGATTTCCACTGGTTTAGCGGCTAATCTTTCAAGTGGCATAACTGGTGATAAGGAAGAAACGAATGTTGTATCTTTCATACCGATAATTGCCACGGTGACAAATAACACTAAGTTAATAGCAAATACCACGATCACATAGATGAATCTATTTAATTTGAGTTCGTAGACGTCAAAGACCTTTTTGACTAAGATGGCCATTGGCACTAATAAGAATAAATAGAATAAGAATGTGAGGTGGAAGTTTCTAAGCTCCACATACATTGGCATGGTTAAGAATGCACCGAAGCGGTTAAACGCTAAAGCGACGAATAAGAACCAGCCCATGGTGAAGAAGACGTGCTTTGCACCAACTTTGAATTCCTCTGTATCTTCTGGTAAAGCCTTCACAGGTTTTACTAAAGCGAAGATAGCACCACCTAAGACTAACAAGTGGGCAACCATAGCGATAATGATAAAGCCTGGGAATGGGTATTTAGAGAGGAAGTTTCCTTTATAGTTAACTACACCAGCGAGGATGGCAAAGACAAAACCTAAGGCCGCTAAAACAATTGTGGTTTTTAAGTATGTCTTGGACATTCTTTTACGAATGTTTGGTTTTAAATATGAACGGACAATGTACATCGCACCCATTACGAAGTAAGCACCGAATAATAAAGCGGTGAAACTTGCGAAGATGGCAGTGTTCATAATACCTGGTCCAAAATACGGAACATCAGTGAAGAATAAGTTACAGGCATAAACAGTAACTAATGAGCCAAGGATGGCAATGATTGCTAAAGCAATTAAAGAGAATTTCTTACTCATATTACTTCACCTCCGCATATGTATGATAGAATCTATCAATCTTTAATGAATGATCATCATGAATGGTGATTGTTTGGCAACCCAACATATCTTCATCATGATAAATTCTGTCGGTGGATTTAATGCCATAGCAGAATTTCACGCCTTGATAATCAACTTCAAAGTTGTTGATATGGTCGTGACCAAAGAACATAGCTTTTGTGGAGCCTAATTCTTTAATTTTGGCAAAGAAACCATAGTCATGATCTGGTGGGCAAGAGGCTTCTCTCTTTTCACCATAAATCTTGGTGCCTTCTTCCCAAGCAGCATTAATTTCTGGTAACGGGATGTGATAGAACATTAAAGAATTAACGACACCACTGTTATGAACTTCGGCGTATTTCACCATTCTTTCATACCAGTTAATTTGATCTTGTTTGAAGCAGTCATAACCTAATTGGCTTAAGTCAAAGTTATAACGGTTGGAGTCCATGATGAATAATTGATCATGGATTGTGTTACCTTCTTTTAAGTTGATAACAAAGTTGCAGTTACCATTTACATCATCATCTTGTAAGTCTTTAAACATACAGTATGAACCAAAGTTAGATAAGGTTTCTGTTAGCCAATCTACCGAGAAGTAGCATTGTTCATCATGGTTACCAAAGCAAACGGTCCATGGAACCTTCTTACCGTCAAGGTAATTGAATAAGCTCTTCGCAGTGTCTTTACCAGCGAATGTAAATAAGTCGCCTGTCACGATGACTAGGTCTGGATTGTTCGCATCTTGATAAAGTAAATCTAAGAACTTGAATTGAGTTTCTCTATCATCCTTATCAGAGAGATGGATGTCTGTTAGCTGTAAAATGCGGAAATCATTCTTATAGTTAATTTCAAGAATGTAATCTTGTGGCTGATATTGCTTTGTCCCGCAGGCAGATAAAGCCAACAAAGAAATAAACGCCATTGTAGTAAATTTGTATTTCATAATGCCCAAATTATAACATATCGAAAGTTTGATAAAACTAATCGCAAGCCTAAAAGATACAAAACAAAAAAACTGTCAAACTAGTTACCATATCTGACAGTTTTTAAGAAATCCATATTTTTGAACTTGAATGTCCAGTTGTGCTCACCCACTGTACCTGGATGATTAATTCTGGCCCTATCGTCTAATTTTATTAGATCTTGCATTGGGAAGATGGTGATTTTACTTGGCATATCCCATACTTCTTTAAACAATGATCCATAAATATCTTTAGAACCTTTATATTTTTTTCTTAAGATAGCTTTGTGCTCTTTATCAAGCGACTTCAACCAACCATATAAGGTTTGGTTATCGTGTGTGCCTGGGTAAACAATGATGTTTTCATTTTCTTTTAATTCTTCAAAGGCCACGAATTGAATGACCCTCATGCCTGGGAGTTTATAATAATCTCTCAATTCATGGACACTATCGAAGAGGATACCTAAGTCTTCAGCAATAATTTGAATATTTGGATATTGTTTGAACAAGTTATCAAAGAAATCATTGCGTGGACCAATGCGCCACTCACCACGTCTAGCATTTTCATCTCCCGCTGGAATGACACAGTATGTGTCAAAGGCACGGAAGTGATCTAAACGGAGAATGTCCGCTCTACTGGCTAAACAAGCGATACGATTAATTAAGAACTTATAGTTGTTCTCTTTCATCTTATCAAAGTTATAAATTGGTGTACCCCATAATTGACCATCATCGGAGAAGGCATCTGGTGGGCAACCTGAGACCACTGTTGGATTATAGTTTTCATCCATCATGAACTCATCTTTATTTAAATAGCAATCCACACTATCGAGACCAACATAGAATGGACAATCTGCAATAATCTTCACACCATTCTTATTAGCGTATTTCTTAATGTCATTCCATTGAGATAATGCAATATATTGGCACCAAATATGGAAGTTGATTTCATCGTTTGCGAATGCAGGAATATGCTTAATAACCCATTGGTTCCAAGGTTTATTATCGTTAATGTTTTTAAGCACTAAGTATTTAGCGTATTCTTCGCACCATGGGTTTTCTTTCTTGAATTTTTTAAGTGAAATTTTAGAGTTTTTATATGCCCGTCTTAAGTATTTTTCTTTAAACGCTAAAACATCAGCGTATTTAACTCTATTAGCGTTAGCCTGATATTTAGGGACTTTATCTAGTAAGCCTTTTGCTACTAAATCATCTAAAGAAATATAGCGGATATCAAAGGCCTCAGAGCACACTGTGATGTATGGTGAATTTGCAGGTCCAACTGGATTTAAAGGTAAGATTTGCCAGTAATGATATTTATGTTCTTTTAACCAATCGATAAACTCATAGGCATAAGAGGAAAAGTCGCCTATTCCATGGTTACCTGGTAATGAGAATACTGGAAGTAAAACACCGACATTTCTTTTTTTCATATGAGATAGTTTACTCTCTCATGTCTTGAGAAAAAAGAGTTAACTTATCATAATAAGAATATGGAAATCGTGAACTTATATATCATCGATATTAATTTAGGTATTAATCATAAGAAACTTCTTCTCGAAAACATTTCCGATGAACAGAAAGAAAAGTATTTAAGTTTCGCACATGAAGCTGATCAAATCAGGTCTCTTATTTCTTCATATCTTATGAACCAATTATCAAAAGAAATGGTTTCTAAAAATAAGCACGGAAAACCTTTCTTTGAAAATGGTCCATTCTTTAATATTTCTCATTCTGGTAAATATGTCGTAATGGCGGTCTCCACCGCTGAAGTCGGCGTGGATATTGAAGAGAATAGAGCAAGAGACTTATCTTCTATAACTAGAATCTTTAATGAAGCAGAAGCAAAAGTCGCTAAAGAGCATCAAGACTTCTATTACTTATGGTGTGCAAAAGAAAGTCTCATTAAATGTATGGGCGAATCAATTGGTTCCATTAAAGAAGTTCCAAGCTTACCGTTAAATGGTTTAAAAACATTTAAAGGAAAAGACTATCAATGTAAGGCTTTTATCTATGATAATCATATTGTTTCTATTACTAGAGAAGGTAATAGTGATTATCAGGTAAAGACCACAAAAATAGAGCGTTTACCATTTAAATTCTAGGAGAAGTTATGACCACGAAACAAATTGTCATCTTAGCGTATGCTGGTTGGTTAGTATTGTTATCCATCATTGCCTTTATCGCCTATGGCGTCGATAAAAGTAAAGCCAAGAAAGGTAAATGGAGAACTAAAGAGAAAACACTACTTCTCTTATCATTCTTAGGTGGCGCTTTTGGTGGCTTCCCTGCGATGTTCGTATTCCATCATAAGACCAAAGGCGAACATTGGTATTTCACTGTTGTTAATCTTCTTGGTTTAATGATTCATATCACCTTGATGATTCTATTAATATTTGTCATTAATTTCTGAAAGAAAAGCCCACTCGAAAGTGGGCTATTTTTATATTGTAAAAAGGTAGTTATTTTTCAACAGAGATATCTTGTGATAACTCTTTTTGTTCTTCGTTGAACTTATCAGCTTTTCTGATGTCTCTCTTACTGACTCTTTCTTGATCAGCAGCTTCACCCATATGAACAACGAGTTGATTGTATGGAATTTCGATACCATTATCATCAAACATGATTTTGATTTCACGGTTGATATCTCTTTGGACTTGATAGATATCATCTTCCTTGCATTTAGCGACGAATAATAATTCGACACCGGATTCGCCTAATTCACTGACGCCCATATAGATAGGACCTTCAACGATAGCAGGAATCTTATCTTTAATCTTCGCGATGTTATCAGCGATAACCGCTTCAACTTTTTCGATTCTAGCGTTATAAGAAACGAAGACAGAAGCTTTCGCTAAAGATAATTCTTGTGTTTGGTTAATGATGGTTTTGATTTCACTATTGTTAACGATTTTGACGTTACCACCAACGTCTAAAAGTTTTGTGGTTCTCATACCGATTTCTCTGACTTCGCCTCTCCAACCGTCGATGATAACGATATCACCAACTTGGAATTCACCTTCAAAGACGATGAAGATACCGGCTAAGATATCGGCCACTAAAGATTGGGAACCAAGACCTATGATAAGAGCAAGTACACCAGCACCAGTTAATGTTGCAGTAGCAGGGACGCCCCAAGTATCAAGGATAAAGAATACTGCGGTTAAACCAATCGCCCATTTGCCAAACGACACTAATAAGCGGGAAATTGTTTGACCTTTCTTACTTCTGAAGACAATCTTAGCAATGTAATGTAATAAGATAGCAAATGTCACCGCAATACCGACGATTTGAATTGTTCTTAAAGCATTAGGAATTGCGTGTTCTAAGAAATAATCAGTAAACGGAGAACCTGTGTTGCTGTTGTAGAACAAAGGCTTTTGAATCGTCCATATTGTTTCTTTGACCTTACTTCCATCATCTAATGTTTTATCGACTATTTCTTTGCCAGCACCAAAGATGTATTTGCTTAAAGCAAAGACGAGGATTGTCGCTATGACGAGAACGCCATAGAGGGACCATTTGATAATTGTGTTTCTTGTTTCTTTTTTCATAATAACTACCTCCAAATTTTAAATATTAAGCCGAGAGTTCAAACACAAAGCTCTCGAATAAAACCATTGTTGTGTAATCGGCTTCAGATGGTGTTACACCTTCTTCAACCCTACAGTATTTGATTGAGACCTTAACTGGGTTTCCAAAGTCTTGCCAGACAGCGTCATCATCAAATCCTTCTTCGCTTTCTCTTAAAGAGACATATGTATAACTACCCATGTATGGTAGGCTAAATCCACATGTATATTTCTTTCCTGTTTCACATTCGAAAATAAGGAAGACACTGTATTCTTCTGGTTGACCAGTATAAATTGGCATAAAGCTAACTTCATAATCACCAGCATTGATTTGATTACTAATCATATTGCCACCATAGATGGTTGGATTTTCATTTAATGTGAAAGTCACATCATCTTCGGTGTAAATAACTTGTTCGATAACATCTGGTCCACCAGTTTCCTCTGCGTTTACATTGAGGATAGAAGCAGTTACTCTAATAGATACATCATTAGAGTTAATAATAGTGATTGGATCATATGGACCATCAACACTATTCATCATCGTGCCGTATAACCAATCATGAGTAACAGTATCGCCTTCAAAGGCTAAATAAGCATAATCTTCACCTTGATAGAGAATATCCACTGCGAAATGGTTGTATACATGAGCAGCATCGTCATACAAGAACTTAAGCGCTATGTTATATGGTCTATCAGATGTTTCAGCGTAGAAATCATAGGATGTTTCGATACCTTGGAAGGTACTCACCAAAGAGTTCTTGAACTTAAATTCTTCATCTTCAACAACAATGAATTCTTGATCCTGATTCATATATTTAAAGGAATATTTCATGCGATGGTTAACTACATCAATCGCATAGATTGGTTCTTCGTATTCATCGTAACCAGTGATTTCATTAACTTCGATGGTTTGAACATCTGTTGTTTGTAATAGATAGAATGTTCTTGCTTCTTCTGTTTCTAAGTCAGTCAAAATGAATTGGAAACTATATAAGTAATAAAGGTCATCTTGATAATCAAGTTGTACATCAAATGTTCTATTGTCAAAATTAGCGGTTTTATCAAAGATAAGTTCATGGAATTCCACGATAGCGCCACTATTATCAGTGAATGTAACTTCACCTTCTTCTAAGACTTTGTCTTCACCATCATATTTGCAAGAAAGACGATATTTATAAGATTCAGATAAGGATATCTCAATACCATCTAAATCAATAGTTTGTACTTCAGTGGTTTTTTCCAACGGAATATCAATGTTATGTCCTTCTTCTGGATAGTCACTACTGATTGGTTCATCAAACATATAAATGAATGTTAAAACGAAATCGGAGTAGAGATTATTATCATCCACAAAGTCTAATTGGACATCAAAGGTTCTATCAATAAAGTTTGCGGTTTTATTGAATACAAATTTATGGAATTCAGATACACGTGTCTCTTCTTTTTTGGTGTGGAACACTTCATCAAAGAGAGTTTCACCACCAAAACGCTTTTCGCTCAAAGTAATGTGATATTTTTGATCTGGTTGTAGTTCGTCAAAATACCATTCGCATTCACCTAACTTAGCTCCATAAGAGCGTTCGTAAACATCGTTATAGACGCGAAGAACAAAAGGTTTTTCTTCAGGTGCTATTGAAGAATTTTCATCATCTCTTTCTCGATCCATTTCTTCGCCATACCAATATCTTTCATATGGTTCATCATCAGGTCTTTTGTTATCCATAATGAATAGATCACAAACTACATAGTTAGAGCCAATCTCAAAATAGTTGATTTTGTAATCATAATCATGAAGTGCCACTGAAATACCTGTACCAACCGCAATCGCGGCAACCGCAACGACAGAAGCTGCTGTTACGACAGAAGCAGATGTTGCTGCCACACTACTAGCTGTGGTTGCAGAAGTTGTTGTGACTGTAGCTGAACCATGCGCAGGCGCGCTAGCCTTATTAGCATATTGAACATTGACCTCCGTTTGTTTGCGGATAGTCTTGCCAACATATTTTTCATTAAGTTCACCTTGAGGTAACTTATTTTCTTTTTGTGATGTTGTTTCGGCCTTTTGAGTTTTGCCGAATTCTAAACCACTTACCTGCTTTTCATTGGTAATTACAATGTTATTAAATTCATCATTTCGCATAAATGTACACAAAAAATATATAATATTTTAATTCGTTTTTCATTAATTAGTTGCGATTATATCAAAAAGTTTAAAAAGCGCTCATAAAAACTCTTTGAATAATGGTTTTCAATCATTTATGATTAAAGAGTATTTATTTCAGATACATATCATTAGGAGGTCATTATGACTGCACAATCAAAGAAAAGCTTTTTTGAGACGCGCCTTATGCGTTCCAGGATTAAAAGCAGAACTGTATCTCTTTTTCCTGAGGCCGGGCTCGGTTACTTATTAGGGCCTATTTTAGCCTTATTCTGTAATGGTGTTGTTAACATTTGGCTTGTCCAATATTGGCACAACGTTATTGGTATGGGTTCTTGGGCTCCATGGCTCGAAACCGTTATTCCTCTCGCTTCTTCCGTTATTATTATCATTGGTAACTTACTAGTTGGTAGATTAATGGAAAGAAAACCATCCCTTGCGGGTAAAGCAAGACCACTTATCTTAATTGGTATGCCAATTATCGCAGTGGCATTAGTCTTATTATTCATCATTCCTGTTCCAGGAGCTGCTAAAGAAGAAACCATTTTACAAGGTATGATCAATGGCCAAGTTTCCATGGAAGGTGGTGTCTTAGCTTCTGTCTTCGCAGCGGTTGGTTACAACTTATTCTATGCATTCGCATGGCCAATGTATTACACATCACACAGTGCATTAGTTAACTTGTCCACTCGTGATGGCGCAAAACGTGGCTTATTAGGTACCGCTATCATGGCCGCACAATTAGGTGCTGCTGGTGTTTCCGGTATGTTCGGTGGTATTATCGTCGACGCTTTAGGTTTATTACCTGTTTATACATACGATAACACATACGCATATGCCCACAACTTATTAAGTGAAGCCGATATGAAAGCTGTTGAAGCTGGTACAAAG
The DNA here is from genome assembly GCA_045116995.1 of Bacilli bacterium. GTDB lineage: Bacteria > Bacillota_I > Bacilli_A > RFN20 > CAG-826 > RUG14515. Next base: position 35,681 of record JBGUMU010000059.1, on the reverse strand, counting down.
ACATTGATTCCAGGTTTAGAAAACAGTGTCACTTCTGCCTTCACAAACGACTTCAACCAAGTCAAAGGCTTACTCCCAGGAGAATATGCTCAAACAATTACACGTGAAGCCGCTAACCAAAAATGGGTTATCTTAATGATCGTCATGATCGCTGCCTTAATCGTTGGTTGCTTATTAGAATACTTCTTCACACGTGAACGTATTACTGAAGAAAGCATTAAGAACGCTGAAGCTGTTGGCGATGGCGAAACAAAAGGTCAGCCAAAGAAAGTCACAATGGGTCAACAAATCCGCATTTGCTTAAAAGACAAATATTGGTGGATGATAATGATCTTCTGGTTCTTATATCAATTCGGTGGCATGATGAAGAACAACGACATGTCCTTCTACTCACAGGCCTACACAAATGGTGTCTCAATGTCATCATTCATTAACACTATCGGTGCTGTTCCAACAGCCTTAGGTATGGTTATTGTCTGGCCATTAGCTGCCAAATTCACTAAATCAAAAGCTATTTCATTAGGTGGTGTCTTAGCCGCCTTAGGTGCTTCCGCAGCATTCTCATGTTTAGCCTTCCCAACAAATGAAGGTGCTGTTAATGCTGTTTCTATCGCTGCATTCTGTGTCAAGGCTATTGGTACAGCTCCTGCGATGTACATCTCTATCGCTTTAATGGCTAACGTCTTAGATCACCAAGAAGCAGTTCATGGTGTCCGTACTGACGGCTTCACCATGGCGGTCTATGGTTCTATTATGGTCGCGATGAGTGGTATCTGTAATGGTGTCATTATTGGTTTAAACAACATTATCGACCCAGCAAACAAAGAAGCATTAAGATTCTTACATACATTCCTTGCTTATGGTGTTGAAGGTATCTGCTACCTCATCATCGCCATCATGTTCTTATTCATGAACGTCGAAAAATTCACCAACGCTGACAATAAGGCTATTGTCGCTGATCAAAAGGCTGAAGTCTTAGACCTCGGTGGTCAATGGGTTGAACCAGACGTTAGAGCAAAACAAGAGGAAGAAGAAAACGCTCGCTTAGTCGAAGAAGCCAGAGTCGCAGAACTTAAAGAAAAATGCGAAAAGAAAGGCCTTAACTTCGAAGAAGAAAACGCTAAATTCTTAGCCAAGAAGGCTGAAGCTGATCAAAAAGCTGCTGATAAGAAAGCTGCTGCTGAAGCCAAGAAACAAGCCAAGCTTGATGCCATGAGTGCTGATCAAAAGATTGCCATGGAAGACAAAGCAAAGGCTCGTAAAGAAAAACAAGACGAAAAAGACGCTGCTGCTTTAAAAGAACTCAATAACATTAGAGCTGCTTATGGCAGACAACCAATTGCTGAATAGTCTTTATTAAACAAACAAAAAGAGTGGTCTCACACCACTCTTTTATTTTTTCTTTTTATTAATAGTTATCGGAGTTGAATGATTTCATCTCATCAAGTTTAAATACTCTGATGGTATTGCCGTTATTAACATCGTAGTAGTATTTAATAGCAACATTCTTTTCAGTGTTGATATAACATTCAGCATACTTGCAGTCTTCAGTTTTGGTAAATGAACCTCTAGCGTCGTAATTTGTATTAACATCGAAACCATATTCATATTTATGATAGCCATTAGCCTCAAGAACTTGGTCATAGCCATCTAAATAATAAACTTTACTTCTATCGTAGATGTTATAGCATTTTTGATCTTGGCTTAATGTGCCATCTAATAAACCTTCGTGGGCTCTGGTCATTGTGGTAGGCATTGAATAATCACTACCTAACTGAACGAATGGGATAACGACATTGAGCTTACCATCATACCAAGAATTCATGGTTTCTTTATCACTATCAGTCCAATCTTCTTTGGAGTTTTGTTTATCTTCACCGAAGTAACCTTTGTTCATCTTATAGAACCAGATTAAGGTGTTATGGAATGGACCATATGATTTGCCCATATTATCAACGTAGAGATAATGATTAGCGCTTATTAGTAATTCCACTTCTGCTTTTTCATCATAGCAGTACCAATAGCCACCATCAGTGGTATAGAAGGCATAGAATGGGTCTTCATAGGAACGAATAACGGTATAACCGTTCTTCTTTAATGTTTCAGCGTATTCCGCTGGTTCAACATCAGCAAGATAAGCTGTATAGTGAGACATTTGTTCTTTGTAATAACTCTTACCATGCCAGATTTCGATATTCTTACCTTCTGGAGCAGGTAATGTTAAACGATTGTCTTCTTTATTAGCCGCTAAATAGGTGGTTAATAATTCACAGTCTTGGATTTCTTTACTACCGTTTATATTAGTGAATGTTTTAGTGTTCTTTTCATTAACATAGATTTCAGTGAAATCAGCGTTGATATAGAACATGTATTTCTCATAAGCGAGTACTAAGTAACCGGAGTTATCTTCATATTTGTGAACTTGTAATTGTTTTTGTTTCTCTTCTGAAATAGCAATTGAAGAACCACTTAACCAATATGTTTCACCATCAGTACATGTATAATCGATATCTTGGAAATAACGTTTACCATCTTTTTCGTAGAAATAGATTCTATTACCATCTAAGAAATAGATTGAACTAGCGGCCTTATTATCTTCTTTGTTGTTAAAAGAAATGGACCAGTTCTTTTCACTATAGTAAGTGGTAGAACTTTTACCTTCGTAGGTTCTCCACCAGTAAGCACCTTCATCAACGGCTTTATTAAAAGAAGCCATATCAGTACTCTTTTCAAATTTGAGTTCTTGTGTGAAGTAATCTTCATAATTAGTGTAGTTCTTACTTTTACCAGTAAGACCGCCTAAAAGATCACAAGATGTGATGGTTAAACTTAATAAAGATATAGCAAATAACTTCGAATACTTATTCATAGTGTCACCCCTTAAAGCCTATTTATTATATAACTTTTTAAGTGAATTCCACTATTTTTGAGGGTTTATTACTTCTTCTTTGGGAGAATTAATAACATTGATGTATCGTTTTTATATTGTTCGTAATCTGGTTTATATTCTTTGAAATGGTTTTCTTCCATTGGAATAGAAATAAAGAGGAACATTAATAAATTAACGACTGCTCCAGCGATAAAATACCAATAATTAAAATGAGAAATAATAAGGGTTAGGGCCACACCAAACCAAATAGAGATTTCCCCTAAATAGTTAGGATGTCTGCTATATTTCCATAAGCCTTTATCTAAAACTTGAGAACGATCGGTTCTAGTTTTCACAAATCTCTTCATTTGCATATCAGCGATTAATTCAATTAAGACACCTAAGACGATGATTGATAAGCCAATGATGTCAAACATTGAGAAAGAATCAATTGTAGCGTACGCCATTACTGGTAATGATGCAGCATAGACCACTAAAGTTGGGAACATACAAATACCTAATAAGTTAACAACCTGATAGAATTTACCAGTTTTCTGTTTAAGCATCTTATAACGCCAGTCAACATATGATAAGGAATGGAATCCTAAGATAAAATTCAAAGTTAATCTAAATGAATATAAGGATATAGCGACAAGTAATAGAATTGTGCCAACATGCCAATTTTGATAACGCCATAATAAGCAAATATAAATCGCTAATGTTTGGAGTGACCAATATGGGTCATAAGCAGAGGCTGTTCTTAAGATTACACCACTCGCCCAGACAATGACGGTAGCAATGATATCAGCTAAAAGAACCGATATGTAATCGTTTAAGCCTAATCTTTCAAAAAACATGAACGAGAAAATACCCGCTACAAATGCTGTAGCGTAAATAAGCAAAAGGGCTGATAATCCGATGACTCTTTTCATGTGTTTCTCGCGTTAGAAGAATACCATATTCAAAGGTAAAAACAAAAGTATTTACTTTTCTTTATTCTTTTTATAGCAGAAACACCACTATTATTCGTCTTATTTAGCGGAGATCAAAAAGCTAAAAGATAGACTATTTCAAGAAAAAGGAAAGATTTCAAAGTTATTTGAAATACTTTGTTTGAAAAGATTATCTAAAAAGATATAATAAACAAGCATGAGTAAAGTAGCGATATTAATTCCTTGTTATAACGAAGAGCTCACAATCACAAAAGTTGTGGAAGATGCTTTTAAGGCGATGCCTGAAGCAGAAGTTTATGTTTATGACAACAATTCAAAGGATAAGACTTTTGAAATTGCCCAAAAAACAGGTGCGATTGTTAGAAAGTGCGAAAAACAAGGCAAAGGTAACGTTCTTAAACAAGCCTTTGAAGAAATTGACGCTGATGTGTATGTCACTATCGATGGTGATGATACCTATGACTTTGAAAAAGTCCAAGAAATGGTTGATAAAGTATTAAACGAAGGTGCTGATATGGTCATCGGTGACCGTCTCACTTCTTCATATTTCCAAAAGAATAACGGCGCTTTCCATAACTTTGGTAACCGTTTAGTGAGATTCTTAGTCAATCACATGTTCCACTACAAGTTCACCGATGTTATGACTGGTTTAAGAGCCATGTCTCGTAACTTTGTTAAGAACATTAAGATTATTTCTAAGGGTTTCCAAATTGAAACAGAATTCTCAATCTACGCTGCAAAGCACAAACTTAAAATCGATAGCGTAGAAATTAACTATAAAGATCGTCCTGAAGGTAGTAAAACCAAAACAAAAGCCATCAGAGATGGCGCTAAGATTGTGGGTATGATCTTTAAATTAAAATTTAAACGTTCTTATTAAATATTGTAACTATTAAAGATTGATCTGATGACTTCGAGTAAACCATGTTGGTCAGACTCTTTCCAACCATCAAAGCCAGAGAACAATAAGTTAAATGATAAGAAACCGCTGAATAAGCAACTAACAAGCAAATAGGCCATCGCAAAGTGATGGTTTTTTTGTTTAAGCTTGTCGAATAGCTTAAGAGCAGGCACCACCGCGAAAGCACTCGCCAAAGCGGTCATCTCAACCACATAACGTGGACAGACACCCGCAAAGCAATATGTGGTGAACGCTAATAGGAAGATAGCTATTGGTGATAAGTAATAAGTGATTATAAGAGATTTATCATCATCTTTATCAAAGATAAATGGCATTGCAAAGAAACTATAGAAGATTGGGAACATTAATAAGCCAATCGCCCCATTGTTGTAGTTATGATAGGCAGGAACACCATCAAACCAACCGTAATCAAAGAATGGGAACTTATCTGCATTAAATGAAGGCGGCAAAACAAAGAAATGGAATAAGGTTGGAGCAATACCTTTAGTGCTATAAGCAAGTTTAGTGTTGTCCGCTAAAGTTAATTGATATGTTTGACCAAATTCAAAGATTGAATCATAACGGATATAGTTGTAATAACAAACAAAGACAGCGCCCACCACTATGACAGCCACCATTGGGGTAAAATCGATGAGTTTCTTCTTCCAAGGTGTTTCCTTTTCAAAGAAGAGCATCTTAATAAATAAAGGTGCGGTTAAGATTAACGCCACAAATAATGTTGGGCGTGTGGCCATCATTAAGACAACACCTAGGCCCAAAACACCTAAGTGAATAATACGGTGCTTGTTATCTTTATAAGCTATAAGTAAGAAATAGAAAATTAAGAATAAGAATCCTAAACCATATGAATATGGGATACGATAAATACCTTCGTTATAGTAACCAACCTTATAGATATTGTTAGAAAGCAGCAAGGACGTGAAAACTGCGGTTACTAGGACAAATATCAATGTTGGGTAATTAATCTTCTTAAAGAGGAGTTTTACGCTCTCTAAAACGAATAAAAGGAAGAATGTTAATGAGAATAATGTACCAATCTCTTCCATTAAGAGGATTGATGGAACATATTTAAGTCCAGTAATGAAATAAATTGGGAACATCACTAATATCACAGGAGCGCACCCGTAATAGCAGTAATACTTACCGTTATAGAAAGCATGGTCCCATAAATACCACACACCATCTCTATTACTTGGAACATAAGGGTTTTCTAACGCTAAAAGTTCTGGACTAGGTTCATATCCTAAATAAGGACGACCATTTTTAAAGGCAAGGAATAGTTGATGATAGATATTAACATTCCAATCCGATTCTTTTAACGTACTAACCTCAACATAATGTGAAGAAGAGAACACTAAGGAATTGATAAAGATATAAACTAGACCAAGACCACAGGCAATTAAAACAATCTTCTTAAGAAGCTTAATCTTATCCACTTCTTTATATTCCATTGTGGAGCACTTCTTAAACGCTAAAAGGATAAGAGTGTAGCCTAAAGCTAATAATGCAAACCTAGGAGCGTTAAATACATATGGGAAGGCTTGATTAATAGCAATTGTGTGCAAATAAACAGTTGGTAACTGTGTTAAGTCTTTAATATTTGTTTCATCAATAACAATATAGATTCTGATGTAATTGTTGTTTTGGCAGCTACTGACATCAAAATATTCAAACTCTGTATAACGTGGATCAAATTTATAAGCGCGTGAGAAACCAAAGTTATTACCATCATCAGAACCACAGATATCAACTTGCACTGCGGTTTCCACTTTTGAAGAGAAATCCATATATATGGACTTCATTTGATGTTCTGTATTATCAAAAGTTATGTAGCGGCGTTGGGTATCGTATTTATAATGGTCTTCTTCTTGTTTACCAGTGTTTTCAACAATCAGCGCACTATCAAATGAGACATTAATAAGATTATCGTCTTTCTTACTGGAAACATTGGAGAATAATGCAACTTCTAAAACAAGAATAAGCACTGGTCCTAAGAAGGCAAAGCACTTAAATAAGTTAATCTCTTTGAACTGCTTATTCTTAATTTTTAAGAAAAGCGATTTAAATGGCACAAAAGTGGTCACTAAAGAGCAACCTAAACCTAGCCAAATGAAGTTAATTGGGTTAGTTCTCGAATATGATAGGCAAATAATTAGTACAAAGATTAAATCAAGAAGGAAGAATGCTCCTAGCTTGAATAAGTTATCGAAATCTTTTAATAAGCCGAGGAATGATTCTTTCTTAATAAGCGTTCTTAAGCCTAAATAGGAAAATAGGACCGCGATGAAGCAAGCCAATCCAATTAATAACGCTAATAAGGGATTCATCATAAGACTATCTAAAATATTACTACATTATTTCTAAAAATAAAAAGGCTGACAATCGATCAGCCTTTTAAATTATTTCTTTTTGTTTAGAACTTTACGATATTTTTCAAGTTCTTCACTGTTTGCCATGACGAAGTGTCCAGGAGCGATTTCAGTAAGCTTTGGAGCTTCTTTGGAATAATCATGTTCATTAGCAGGAACATAGATGTATCTTTGTCTTTCCTTTTCACTTAATGGGTCTGGCTTTGGAATCGCAGAAAGAAGTGCTTTAGTGTATGGGTGTAATGGGTGAGCGAAGAGTTCATCACTACTTGCTAACTCAACGATATTACCGAAATACATAACCGCGATTCTATCGCAGAAGTACTTAACAACAGATAAGTCGTGAGCGATAAACATCATGGTTAAGCCCATCTCGTCTTTTAAATTATTCAATAAATTGATAATTTGGGCTCTAATAGACACGTCAAGCGCCGAAATTGGTTCGTCACAGATGAGGAAGTCTGGATTCATAATTAAGGCTCTAGCGATGCCAATACGTTGACGTTGACCACCAGAGAATTCGTGTGGGTAACGGGAAGCGTATTCTGGAAGCAAACCGACCTTCACTAAAGCGTCTCTAACTTTTTGTGAGTTTTCGAACTTGTTGTATTGACCTTGGATGTGTAAGCCTTCTTCAATGATATCATTGACGGTCATACGTGGATCCAAACTATCAACAGGATCTTGGAAGATCATTTGCATCTTGCTCATCAACTTCTTATTGACGTGTTTTTCGTCATATTCGTGTTGAGCAATCTTTTCTTTTTGTTCTTTAATTAAGGCCGCTAAATCGGTTTTGATTTGTTCGATTTGAGCGTTGTATTGAGCCTTAATCTTCGCGGTTTCGCTTTCGACAAATTCTTTATTGCCTTGTTCATCAGCGAGAACACGAATCTTTTCGTTCATCTCGTTAGTTAATTCTTTAATCTTACGACGGGCTTTAATTCTCTTCCATTTGATTTCCTTTTTATTCCATCTGCTGCCCGCGACAATGCGGTAGCCTTTGAAATAAACAGAACCGGAAGTAGCCTTATATAATTTGATTAAAGTTCTACCAGTTGTGGTTTTACCACAGCCAGATTCACCAACGATACCGAAGCATTCACCTTTTTTGATATCAAAGCTAATATCGTGGACGGCTTTAGTAATGAAAGCGTTTTTACCATGTCCGAACTTAAAGAATTGCTTTAAGTGTCTGACCGATAACTCGATGTTGTTATCCACTAATTCGGGAAGATAAGTAACTTTTCTATTTGCCATAGTTATTTGCCCTCCTTCTTAGCTTTTTTAGCTTCTCTAGCCTTGTGCGCTGCTAAGGATGCTTCAATACGAGTCTTAACAATCGCTGGCATTTCCACCTTTGGTGCTCTTGGGTCTAATAACCAAGTAGCAGCATAGTGAGTATCAGTAACCTTGAATAAAGGTGGTTCTTTCTTGAAGTCGATCTTCATCGCATATTTACTACGTAAAGCGAAGGCATCGCCCTTTGGAGGATAGATAAGGTTTGGTGGAGTGCCTGGAATGGCATCCAATCTTTCTTTACTATCAACGTCAGGAATGGATGATAATAACGCCCAAGTATATGGATGCTTTGGATCATAGAATATTTCTTCTTCTTTACCATATTCAACGATTTTACCAGCATACATAACCGCGACACGGTCCGCCATATTGGCGACAACACCTAAGTCGTGAGTAATGAAGATAACAGAAATGTTTCTTTCGGCTTTTAAACGGTTAATTAATTCAAGGATTTGCGCTTGAATAGTAACGTCAAGAGCAGTTGTTGGTTCGTCACAGATTAAGATATCTGGGTTAGCGGTTAAGGCAATCGCGATAACGATACGTTGTCTCATACCACCAGAGAATTCAAATGGATATTGTCTGAATCTCTTTTCTGGGAATGGGATACCGACTTCCGCCATAACCTTGAGGGCTCTTTCCTTAGCTTCCGCTTTAGTAATTCTCATCTTAGAGACGAATTTCTTTTTAGCGGTAACTGGATCAACACCTTTTTCAAGATCAGCTTTATATTCATCGCGATATTGTTTCTTAACTTCAGCGACTTTAGCGTTAGCTTCTTTCTTCTTGGCTAAGTATTTAGCTTTAGCTTCCGCGATGATTGGTTTGTATTTAGCTTTTAATTCTGCTCTATTGGCGTTTTGATGCGCTTTGGCTTCAGCGATTTTCTTATCAAAGTCTTCTTTGGTTTTCTTTAATAAGGCATCGTTATCGCCTTTTTTAGCAAGAGCGGCTTCTTTAATAGCGGTCTTGTCTGCTAAGTACTTGGCATCGGATTCTTCTAAGGCTTTAGCCTTGGCTTCGACGAGTTCTTGTTTCTTAGCGGCATCTTGTTCACTAGCGATTAATTCATCATAATGATGTTTAATGTGAACATTTTCTAGACCGTGGTCTAACTTCAAAGCGTAAAGTTGACCATCAGATTCGTTTTTAACAACGTTTTTAATTCTTTGAATTTCTTTTTTCTTTTCACTCTTTTGGAACTTAACGGCTTCTTTACCTTTGTTGAGTTCACGTTTATAAGTAGTGATGGCGTTCTTATAGGCAACGAATTCAGTAGCGACATAGTCATCTCTCATTTGTTTGAGGTGGTCACCATTGAGTAACATTGCTTCGGTAATTTGTTTACCGATACGCATGATTGGGTTTAATGATGATAATGGGTCTTGGAAGATCATACCAATCTTATGGCCTCTGATACGATGGAATTCATCTTCAGAAACCTTGGTTAAGTCTTCACCTTCATACATGATAGAGCCTTCGGCGATACGGCCGTTAGCGGCTAAGATGCCCATGATGGTTTTACTGGTAACGGATTTACCAGAACCGGATTCACCAACGATACATAATGTTTCGCCCTTATATAAGTCGAAGGAAACACCTCTGACCGCTTGGACGTAACCATTATCAGTGGAGAAGTTGACATGTAAATCTTTGACGGATAAAACGATTTCTTTATTTTCCATGATTATTCTTCTCCTTTCAAGCTTGGGTTAACTGCATCTCTTAAACCATTACCGAATAAGTTGAAGGAAATCATGGTGAGAGCGATGATAACCGCTGGGAATATTAATAAGAATGGGTTCGCGAATAATTCTGATTGGTTATCAGCAAGGATAACACCTAATGAGGACATGTTCTTTAAACCTAAGTTCAAGTAAGCGATACTAGCTTCTGAGAAAATGGTAAGAGGAATCATTAAGACGGAACCGGTAATGATTGTACCTAAACCATTTGGCAAGATGTGTCTAGCAATAAGTCTAGCGTCACTTGCGCCTAATGTACGTGAAGCTAAAACGTATTCACGGCCTCTAAATCTATAGAACTGTGTTCTGGTAGTTTCAGCAACACCGAGCCAACCAGTCATACAGAGAGCAACAATGAATGTTCTGAAGTTACTACCCATATGCAAGATAATAAGCGTTAAGACGACCATACCTGGCATACGACCAATAATTTCGGCAATTCTTTCCATGACTAAGTCGACTGTGCCACCGAAGTAGCCGGAGATTGCGCCCCACGCTAATCCGAAGAAGAAACAAATCACGAAGACAATCATACCGATCAATAAGGATGTTCTTAAGCCTTCAAAGACGTATTTGAACATGTCTCTACCAGCTTTATCAGTACCCATAAGGTATTTTGGCATTGTGTCATAGCCAAGGTATTTGTAGTTATAAACTTTAACAACAGCACCTAAGTTGCCAGTCACTTCATAACCATAGAAATTATCAACGGTTAATTCTTCTGCAAGTGGACATTTGTCTTTATTAAGGATTGTGCATTTGAAATTATCCTTATCAAAGTAGAAACGACCGTTTTGAAGGTTTTTAATCGCACCATTGAAGGAAACCCAACCAGCTTTTTCATACGCTAATAAGTCGGTGATCGCGAAGTTATCCATTTCCCTAATGCCGAGAGCAGCATCATAGGTGTCATAAGTGAACGAACAGAAGTGCGCCTTGGATAAATAAATACGTTGGACGCCTGTACATGGCCAATATTCATAACCATCAGCATCTTTCTTAGTTAAAACTTTAGTGGCATCAGTGAATGATGCAGCATCAAATATTGCTTTGGTTTCCTCATTCGCGGATGTACTTTCGAAGACGATGCTTCTAATTAAAGAACATGTATTGTCCTTTTTACCATCTGGATTCATCTTCACATAGAAGTTAGCGTTCTTAAATGTGGTTTTGCCTGTCGCGGTTGTGATGATATCAGCAATGTTGAGCTTGTCTTGTTTCAATGAAGCAACACTACTACCGATGTTATGGACGATATCATAGCCCACTAATTCCACTTCAGTTCTTTCTAAGTACATTGGAGTGGATGGATCATCATCATCAAATTCAAAATAGAACGCAGATTCACCAAGACGATAGTTTGTTGGAATTGTTAAATCTGTCTTACCTTCCATCAAATTGATTTTATCGGCGTCATATGTATCGAAAACAGATAAATATAAGTCGTTATTAAGTTCTAATTCTTCAATGGTACCAGTGGAGAAAGTGACATAATCGCCTTCAGCACGGTCTTCATAATAACCGAATTGGACATAACCTTCTCTACCAAATGCGCCTAAAGTAGATAATTCGTTTGAATATTGTTCTGGAGTGATTTTCTTTTTGCTAATAGCGCTTCTTGCGAACATTTGGCTATCTGGCCACCAGTGTTCCATTTTTTCTTCATCAGTTTGAGCGTTTGGCATCTCACTGATATCGACTGGAATGTTATTATAGGTGACTGTACCATCCCACCAGCCTGTACCAGCATCAAATAGTTTTGGCGCAAGGTATTGTTGAGCAGCACGTTTATGAGCGCCTTCATCACTTCTTAAGTCACTTTGGTCAATAACTGGCACAAGGAATGACATTGCTAAAAGAATGCCGAGAATACCAGCCGCAACGACGGATGATTTATTCTTGCGGAATCTTCTAAGGGAGTCTTTTAGGAATGTTGTTGGTTTTGTTTGGAACTTTTGTTCATGAACGGAGGAATCAACTTCAGTTAAGACGAAATCAGCATCAGTGATTTTTTCTTCAACGTTTTCGTTTTCAGTAGCTGGGGTTTCTTCAACTAGTTCGAAATCTTTATCTTCTAACATAACTATTTCTTCGCCCCCATTCTGATTCTTGGATCAATGAAACCATATGATAAGTCAAACAAGATACCTGCTAACAAACCAAAGATGGTATAAACAGCCATATCGACCATTAAAACGTTATAGTCGGTATTAGCTGGGTTTAAGGCATCGATATATAATCTACCAATACCTGGAATGCTGTAAATCTTTTCAAGAATTGTGGCACCACCGAAAATGCTTAAGAATTCCGCTAAGACGGAAGGTAATAATGGAACGAAAGCATTTCTTAAGGCGTGACGCACAATCGCTTGGTTTTTGGTTAAGCCTTTTGTTCTGGCTAATAATAAGTATTCACTAGACATGACTTCACATAATTCGGCTCTGACGGTTCTTGTGAATCCACAAATAGTACCGAATGATAAAGACATGACAGGAATGAAGTAAGCTAAAATCTTGGTTTTAAGCGATTGGTCTGGGGTTGGCCAAAGAGTTGGTAACCAACCAGATTCAAACGCAAGGAAATACATGAGGAAGGAGATGACGACGAAACCAGGAATAGAGATGAAAATCATCACTGATGTGGAAATGGTATGGTCAATCCAAGTATTCTTCTTTAAACCAGCAAGAATACCAAAACCAATACCGAGTGGTAATGAGATAAGAACTGCCCAAACGTTAATGGACATAGAAACAGGCAAACGTTGGCCAATAATATTAATGGCGGAAGCGTTTGGTTCAATAACTGTAGATCTACCCCAGTCCCATTGAGTGACGATGTTCTTTAACCAGTTGAAGTATTGTTCAACAATTGGTTTAGTATAGAAGTACACAGTTTTGGTGACATTGTCCTCAATAACTCTAATTGAGTCTAATGGTTCACTAGCTAAATCTGGTCTCAACACATCAGATTGAATAACATATCCTAAGTTAAGTTGGTCTGTGTAGAAAGCAAATCTGACATTATCGTTGGTGGATAACACTTTTGTTGGAGGAAGTGACTTCACCAAGAAAAATGTCAAAGTTAAAATAATAAAAGTTGTAATGAATGCTAATATGATTCTTTTTATCGAATATTTTAACATGACTTTCTCTCCTTTCCGACGTTTACTTACATAAACGTTCCTGAAGTATACCACAAAAAGCACCATTCTTCAAGAATGGTTAACAAGATAAACGCTCTATTTTCATACGAATGTTTTGAAACAGTTAAAAACGTTGATGTCATCCAAACATTTTTTTATGTTTTTGCGAAATGATTTTTACTTGCTTATTCACCGTTGTTTTTCCACAAAAAAAGACCAAGGGTGATCCTTGGTCAATTTATTATTTTGTTCAAAGTTGCTTAATTGCTTGTTGCAGGAGAAACATAGAAATCAGCGTACATTGATCCTTGATAGACGTTCATAACGACTTCAACGGAGATTGTGCCGTCTGATGTAATGTATTCTCTCATATAGCCATTACCACCTTGATAATCACTAATGAGTACAGGCTCACTAACTGGAATCAAGTATCCTGGTAAGTATTGTTCAACAAGTGCTAATCCTCTTTCGAATAAGGATTCATCAGCGGTTCCAAGACCACAATAGCCATACCAAACGCCTTCAGAAACTTCTTGGACAAGATTGTATTTAACAAAGTCGTCCCAAGTTAAGCTTGGATTGAGTAATCCATGAAGAATATCATACATAACAGATTGTGTTGTAGAGCCTTCTGGAGTTGGAGTTACAGGCTTTGAATAGCCACGAACGTCAACATCGATACGGAGGAATCCATTGGTGATGTAATATTCGATGGAAAGTGATAAACCATTACCGACAAATTCCACTCTATCAACTGGGATTTTATATGTAGTTGTATCGTGAACGACTTCGATATTTCTTGCAGTATATTTCGCTAAGATAGCATCTAAGTCGGCTTGGGTATATGGAACGTTATTGCCGCTAGCATCTTGTTTGCCTGTGCCATAGATTAAGCTAAAGTCAGCAATATTGAAACGTTCGCTGAAGACATTAGCGAGGATATATGGAGAATCCGCAGCTTCATTGATGTAGTAGCAGAATGTGTCATCATCATAGCCTGGAAGTTCAATACCATAGTCGAAGTATGGTCCATCTTGTGGTGGAACAGGTGTGCTGTATTGAATGTATGAACAATAACCAGCGATGAGATAATAGATATCATCAACCATGTTATAACCATCTTGTTTAACATAGGATGGGTTATTTTCTTTTCCGTAGCCACGTAATGGGTAAATACATTGTGTTGCAACAACAAGTAATTTGCCTTCTGGATCTAGGCCAACAGACATAAGTTGGAAAGCAAAATAACTATTTGTGTCGTGAGACCATCTAGCATATTGGAAAACTTCTGATGCCTCATCGAAACCTAACAAATCAACATCATCTGTCAATAGTTTGCCACTTGCTGGTTTGTATAATGACCAAGCAAGTTTTTCAGTTTGGACACCGGTATCTTCGTCGGTAACGACTGTTTTAATACCATCGATCATGTCTAAATATGTTTCGAGCTCTGCTTCGGTTACTGCGAAATCGGTTCTAGCTGTATACCAGCCGACATCTAATTTAGTTGGATCATCTGCATTTGGAATACCTTCAAAAGCGAGTTTGAAGCCAAAATGGAATGGGATTTCGAAGAGAAGATCTGTATCATCATCTTCGTTTTCTGGAGTCCAGACTTCTTTTTCTTCATCGGTCCAGTCATTGTTATAAACGTTAACTTTGAATTCTGCGGTGTAAGCACCAGCTGTAACTGTGATTGTCTTTTCACCAGCGGTAGCGGAGTCGAAACCGGATAATTGGTAATCAGAAGCGGCTAATTCTTGTTTGCCACCATTAGCAAATGTTTTGGAAACTTTTAAGCCTGTAGCATCAAATTCATCGCCGATACCATAACGAACTTTATTAGGAGCAGCGGTAATTTCGATACCATTTTGAGCAACAACTTCGACTGTGAATGTCGCAGTTTTTTCTTGGAATGTGACGGTGATTGTCTTTTCACCAGAGGTAGCGGAATCAAAGCCAGAGAAAGCTAAGTCAGCAACAGCAACATCGCGTTCGCTACCATTGTTATATTTAGCTTTAACTTGAATACCAGCTGGATCAAATTCCTCGCCTGGTAAATAAGCTACTTTTGTTGGGTTTGCAGCCACTCTGATGCTTTCTAAGACAGCTTCGGCAACTGTAACTTTAAATGTAGCTGTTTGTCCTTGGAATGTGACAGTGATTGTCTTTTCACCAGCGGTAGCGGAATCGAAACCAGATAATTGGTAATCGGAAGCGGCTAAATCTTCTTCGCCTGTTGTGTAAACAGCTTTGACAGATAAACCAGCTGGATCAAATTCATCACCAACGAAGTAGTTCTTCTTTGTTGGTTCAGAAACAATTCTGATACTCACAAGCACTTTTGCTTCGGAAGAACTTGTTGTTAATTCACTCGAATCAGATGTAGTAGCAGCACTACTTGTTGTTGAGCTTGCTGTTTGTGTGCCACAGCCAGCTAAGACAGATACTGCTAATCCAGAAAGAACGAGTAATGTTTTAATTTTTTTCATCGTGTTTTTACCTTCTTTCTAAAGAAATAAATTTTGCCTATATCATACACTCATTTTTTTAAATTGCAAATAAGTAATCAACGAGTGAATATTCACTTGGGTTAGGCACTTTGATGAAGGAGGCTCTATTCTCATCAGTAACTCTTTCATAGAAGTGATCAATATCATAAACCTCTTCATAATGATCGTTACCGATGTCATAGGTCATAACACCGTGGTTTGTCCAACTAACAACTTGATTATCTTTAACCAAGAATCTGAGATTGTAGATAGATGGAGTTGGTGTGCCGAATGGAATGCCGTATCTTTGTTCATCATCTTGATCCGCTTTGGAATCATCATATGTAACCTTACATTCGAAGAAGAATGTTGTGGCATCATACATTTCAGATGAGGAAGTATCATCGATAGAAGCAGAAATAAGCTTTTCGACGTTGGAATAGTCGTTTTGAGCATATTCGAGGAAGCCTTTTAATTTGGCATTGTCGAATGTGTTAGAGAAGATTTTTCTACCACTAACGAAGATGTTATCAAGGATATCAAACATTGGAGCGGTACGAGCTAAATGTTCATCCATATAGGAAACGGCTGGGACAGGGAAGAAGTTCTTTGTGTCGCCAACTGTATGGAAGCACCATGCGTCGTAGGCTGGGTTTGTATAGAAAATCCATTCGTAATCTTTGAAGGTGACATTGGCACCAGTTGTAATGATGTCAGCGTCTGTTTCTTCAATACGGAAATAGGCATCATCGTAACTACAAATGAGATTTTGATCCCAAGTTGCGGATAGTTCGAGTACGCCGTTTTTATATTTCTTCTTTTGATAAAGTTCGTGATCAACGATTTCTCTTAAGCTATCTTCATCAACATTAGCAAGTTTGTTGATAACGCTGTTAGCAGCTCTAGGTTTTAAATCAGCATAGACATAAACAGGAACTGTTGTTTTTAATTCCGGATGAGCTTTATCACTAACTTCAATAGAAGTATAACCATTGCTCATAGCGGTGACTAAGCCGTTTTCATCAACTGTCGCAATTTCTGGATTAGCGGAAACGAATGATAAGTTTTTACCGGTATGATTGGCTTGTGGTAAACCTTCTAATTGCACGGTATCTCTTGGATCGCTGTCCGCTCTATTTTTGTTGTGGTGAAGAGCAATAGTTCTATGGTTGAGGAGGAGCTTAGATGCGTAAGCTCCTTCCCCATTAATTGTTTCTTCGGATTCTTTTGTAGGAATCACAACTTCAGTTGTAACTGGGTCAATAATAGTATTTTTAGAGGCCTCAGTTGAAGGTGCTGTTTTTGTGCCACAGGCAGATAAGATACTGACAAGGGCTAATGAAAGTAGTACTTTTCTATTTTTCATTATTTGTCACCTCCATGGTCAATGTCCCAAGCATATTGGTTCTTGGCTGGGTTGACGAAGCTTTCTGTTGGTGTGCCCCATTGACCACTGACTGGATCTTTGATGTACATACGGTATGTGACTTCAATATTCCAGTAGACATCGTATTTATCGACGTTGAATGGTGTGGTATCTGGGTTTGCTGGTTCATCTTCTGGTAACCAGTGATGGACACGCATCATTTCATGGTTAATTTCTTGAGCGTCTTCCCTGCTGATAGAGATGTTGTACTTATTAGGATTATTCTCGTCTTGGACGAATGTTATTTCTCTTGGACCAGAACCATTGATGAACAATGACATTGCGGAAACTTCGAATTTCACAGTTTCGTTTGGATCTTCGAAGAAGTTAACATCAACACTGAAGTTAGCGCCGTTGTAGAAGTCGTTGCCACTGTATTCTAAGTATGCTTTCTTAACAGAATCAATGAGTTCACCGTTATCAACAACTGCACCATGGTCAGCAGCAGCCCATAAGGCATCGAATGACCAGATCTTCTTGTCGTAGATTAATGGTTTAGCAGCATCAACCTTAGCGGTATTTGTACCCCAGTTAAGTGTGAAACCAGAGGAGTTATCACTCTTTAAGACTTCTAAGAAGTTAAGAGGATTGTATGTGTTACCACTAATAGCACCAAAGCCTAAGTCGAATTCACCAGTCATTAAGTGTTGTTCGTAGACGTCCATCCAGTTCTTTGGAGCTTCTTGTTCGACAACTAATTTAACGGTGCCGCCAGAAACTGCTTCGTTATTGAAGGCATCAGTGAAGTAACCTTTAATTTCATCACCATATTCTTGGAGATCTGTTGGATACATCCACCAAATCTTAATGCTAATTTCTGTTGGTTTTGATGTAGTACCTTTGATAATAGCACCACTGGCGACTAATTCGTTGACAGCGGCTTTGAATGAAGCAACAGCTCTATCTTTGGAATAACCATATTCAGATTCACCCTTACTGTTTCTGATATCGTAAGCAGCAATGGCGTCTTTATGAGCTTGGCTGTCATTGTATGGAATACCATTTTCTGGATCGCTTAAATAAGAATCAGCAAAGTAGTTAATGGATGGGTTACTACCACGGTTTTCAGCGAATTGCTTTCTATTGATGGAGTAGAACAAACCATTTAAGAAGTTGTTATTACTCATCCATGGCTTAATTGTCCAGTTAGACTTTCTACCATTCTTTGGTGTCCATTGTTTTTCATTCAATCTGTCGAATTCTTCTTGTGTACAGGAGTTAACGTTAAGTTTGAATGTGGAGTCACCTCTTGTTTGTCTAACGCCCGCTTGGTTCTTTTCTTCTTTGAAGTGTTTTGCTGGAACACCGCATTGGTCGAGTAAGCCAGCTTTGAATTGTTTGTAGATAGCATCAACGTCATTAGATGTTTCAATGATGTACATCTTAATACCTTTGATGTTGTATCTGCCTGGTTCATTCCATAAATCATTCTTCTTGAAGAGGATGGTTTGTTCTTTGTTCCATTCTTCGAGCATGTAAGGACCAACGGAGAGGACATAGTCAGTAATTCTATTGAAGTGTCCTTGTGGAGCGGCTGGAGAGTTATTGAATGTACCATAAAGTGGAGAACCATCTTTAACGGAACCACTACCAATCGTTCTAATGAAGTCTCTTGGTAATGGAGATAATAAATTAGAGGAAAGTGTATACATAGCAGTGAATTTATCAATAGAATTGAGAATTGTCACTTCAATGTAATCACCATTGGTGGCGTCGGTACCAGTTTTGATACCTAATTTATTTTGTGATTTCAACTTATTCCAATATGAAACAGCTTCTTCATCAGTAGCATTCTTTGTCATATTGAAGTAGGAAAGGGCGCCTTTAATACCATATGTTTTATCGGCGGCCATTTCAGAACCACGAGTTAATTGGTGAGAAGCGGTTAAAAGGTTGAAATAAGCAAATTCATAGTCTTCTAACGCGACATCTCTCTTATCGAATTCTGTACCCCAAGAAGCACCGGTATAGCGGTATTTAATACCACTATTAGCGCCGGTTTTAACATAGATTCTCCATGTTCTATATAAACCTAATGGGTTAGCGTTTGGTTCGTTACCAGTTAAGATCTCTTGTCCATCTTGGACAGGAACTGGTCTATCGAATTTGACATCTTGGCCGTTCACCTTAATGGTGTCTCTAGCTAAGACTGGGTACCATTCGTATTTATCTTTAGTAGCATTCATTTTTGTGCCCCAGAAGGAAGATGTGATGTAACCTTCTAAGTCAGAAACTTGGCTACCTGTATTATCTCTAGCGTTAATCATCTTTGGGTCAGATGATTGAGCGGTATGGAGATAAGGTTGATGATTATCGTTTTGTTCGCCAGGTAATTTACCTTCAATGCTGCCTTCGCTTAATAAGCCGAAGCCATAACCGGTAATGTATTCTCTAGCTGGAATTGTTACACGAGAGGAATATTTAACATAACCACCATTTTCAAATAAGGTGATACCTGTTAAATGCTTATCCATCGCATATTTTTCTAAACGACCGAGAATTTCTTCTCTCTTAGCAATGGCTTCTGCGCCTGCTAAGGAAGCATAGGTGTAACCACCCTGGGCGAGTTTGGCATCAATAACTTCGATATCGATAGAAACGGAGTAATTGGAAACTTCTTCGGTGACAACAAGGATGGCCTTGCCTTCTTTTGTAGCACTAGCTGCGACTGTGCCGTCTTCAGTAACTGTGACAAGGCTTGTGTCAGTAGACATATATGAATATCTTCTGGTGATGTTTTCATCACCATTGTATTCACTAATGACAACTTTGGCAGTTGTGCCTAAGTTCATAAAGTTAGCACCTGTATCTAAGACAGCCGTGAAATAGAATTCTTCAACTTCTGATGTTGAAGTACTCGGTGGAGTACAACCAACTAAGCCACCAAAGGTGAGAATGCTAGCGAGGAAGAAACTTGTAGCAACGTATTTTCTTTTCATACTATTTACCTCCTTTTCTCTTTCTGAAGAATAGTAATGAAGCACCCATTAAAGCTGGGACACTAACAGCGAGAGCCATAGATGCTAAGGCACCATTGCAGCCTTTCTTGGCTGGTGCTGGCTCTGGATCGACTGGGGTTGGTTCTGGATCATCTGGTAATGGATCAACCATTGCACCAAATGTCGCTTTCTTGATGTCACCTTTAACGCTCACGCTTGCGCCTGTGAGTGTATTAACAAAGGATAATTTATTGTCGGCGACTGTGTAGTCCATATAAGTAGCAACACCTTCACCTTGGACCATTTGATAACCACAGAGTAATTGTCTTTGGTCAGCGAAGTGGACGATACAACCAACTTTACCTCTTGCGAAGTCAACCGCACCAATGAAGAGTCTCTTACTGCTTAAGCCTTCGGAGATTTCATTGATACATCCATCGAAGAAGGCTTTTTCTTCATCGATATAGTATTCTTTTCTTTCAGCATCGAATTGGAGATCAACACGGTTGTAACCAACGATACCATAAGAGAGTTTTGTATCTTTGATGTAGACTCTGACACGATCAACGCCTTCAAGCTTGTATTGGCTGATGGCGGTGACTTCTGGAGCTGTACTATCAATATGGATTGTGTAAGCTTTGCTTACCCAGTTGCCGTTATAAGCTAATTGGTAATTGAACTTGAGTTCATATTCGCCACTATCGAATCTTTCGCCTGTTGTTTCATCATAGAGAGGAACAATGGCGGCAGCTCTTGTAGCGACATAACCACCACTTAAGAAGGCCACGTGTGATTTGTGTAATGCCCACTTATCAGCGGTATCACCATATAACATATCTTTTAATGCAGATCTGTAGGCAACTTCGCCAGTTTCCTTATTGGTGATGGTGAAGTAATTATCCGCACAAGATCTAAGGATGAATTGTTGAATAATTAATGTGTTTGTAGCATCACTACCGACATAGATGTTGTCGCTTGTGTTGTCAACGAATGAACCATCGATTGGGTCTGTACCGACTTTATAGAAGCCAGTCATTGCATCGAATGATGTATCGTTTTCAAGAACTCTATCTTCATTGATTTGAGATGGGCTATCGGTATGACCAGCAACAATCATTGATTCGAAGTTAGCTTTATCTTTACCAACTAATTGTTTAGCGATGTCGTTAACCAAGTAGGATGGGTAAATCTTTGTTGGATCCTTTTCGAAGCTGAATGGTTCAGTAACAGGAGCCTTTTCATAACTTGCATCTGGATTCTTATCTGTACCTGAGTAGAAACCCATGTATGGGATATTCAAATCCGCTTTGTTTTGTTTGCTTGTTAATGTCACATAGCCTTCGATATAGCAGCCATATTCATAAACTTCTAAGATTTTGTTCTTTTCTGCTTCTGGTAAGGTATATGGATTAATTTCAACTGTGCTAACACCTGGAGCAATTGTCACTGTTTGACCAGTGATACGAGCGATTTCAACGTCTTTTGTTGATTGCGCTGTATAACTTGGAAGTGGTTCCCAAGAAATACCTTCTGTAGCAGCGTTGTAATAATAACCTTTCTTAATTACTGTCTTCTTACCAGCCATGTAATCGGCTTCAGTGAGATAGTATTCGATATCTTTACCGACTTCGAATGCATCTTTGTAAGCCGCTGTACCTGTAGCAGTAACGACTTTTTCGTAAGAAGAATCGTAATAATCCATACCAACGAAGTAATCAATCTTTTCGATTGTGCCTCTGAAGTTATATTCTTTGGAGAGGACATCGTTTGGCTTAGCGATAGCAGGTCTCATGACTGTCATTGTGACGTCATATGTTCTGCTTTCATTGCTTTCGTTGTGCGCTAAGAATTTTAATTTGATATCACCTTTAGCAATATCTTCACTATTTCTTAAAGCAATTTTGGATTTGCCGATTGGGTTACCATTGAGGTCTAAACCTTCGAGGTAGACGTCAGTGGAGATAGCACCACCGAGATCAGCCATACCAGCACCTTGAATTCTTGGAGAAGAGATGGATTTGACGCCTTCTTCTTCACCAGTTGTTTCATTGATGGTTGTTTGTTGTTCTGGGTGGAACATTTGGTCATGCATTGGATCTGCAGTGGACATGAGTCTCATGTTAACTGTTTCTCTATACGCATTAATCTTGTCTAATTCTTCTTGAGTGAGGGCTCTATTGGCTTCTTTAGCAGCACGGTAGATAGGACCTGTAACTTCAGAAAGAACAAGAGCTTGAGCGCCCGCGAAGTTAGGAGCGGACATGGAAGTACCACTTAAGTATTGGTAGCACTTGTATTTGAGTTGTTGGACTTCATCATTTGTTAAGTTTGTCATCGCGTGTTCTGGGACAGCACCTTTGATGTTGTCACCTGGAGCGGTGATTTCTGGTTTGAAGTCTAAGTCGAATGTCGCACCATCAGTGGAGAATTCACTTAAGGTGTATTGATTTGGGTTTTCACTAATTTGTTTATTGATGATGACGAATTCGCCAGCCTCGGTCTTTTCAAAGAATGTCTTATCTTTATAAAGAACAAGAGCACATGGCATTGTTGGTTTGAAGCCATCACCGAAACTACAACGGAAGTTGAAGTAGGAAGCAGTTGGGTCATTGTTAATAATGACTAAGCCAATCGCACCTTTATCAACGGCCACTGCATATTTATCAGAGAATGCGGTATTACCACGGTTGACAACAGCGATTTTGCCATTGACATCTTTACCGGTATAATCAGCACTTGTGCCGAAGCCTGGAATATAAACCCATTGGGCTTTACCGTCAGCGCCGAAGACGTCTTTAGTACGGAATTCACGTTCGTAATCCTTTTCAAGACCTTTTCTATTAACGATTTGGTCTTCGAAAGCGATGTTTCTGTTATTACAGACGAAAGCGTTTTCGTAGAAGATCTTTGTTGGGTGACCAGAAGCAATTGTCATAACGGAAGCGTTATTGGCATAGCTGGACATAATACCCGTTTCAACTGTATCTGTGGACCAGTTAGCGTAAGCACCGGAAGAAGCATAAGATGTTTTACCGGAGTTACCAGCGGAAATAGATGTTAAGATGGCTGGAATGCCATTATCTGGATCGCCTTTCGCTAATCTTGTTAATGTTTTTAATGTGATGGAATCACCATCGAAGTCATCTAAGTCACTACCTAATGACATGTTGATGCCATCAACTTTTAATTTAATGCAGTCTTCGAGAGCATCGAGAATAGATGTATCATAAGCACCTGTTCTGTCAGAAAGACCGATTTTTTCACCAATGCCTGCTTTGGAGTTGAAGTCAGTGAAGACTTTCATTAAGGCTAATTGAGCTTTTGGCGCAATACCTTTGTAAGTAGGAGCATTAGCAGCAGTAATGGAAGCAACGTGAGAACCATGGTATGAGAGGTCACTATGGACGTCATATTTCATTTCACCACGTTTACCATAAACTTTGGTTTCACCACCGTAGTCGTAATAGAATGGGACCTTACTATTGAAATAGAAGGAACCTTCATCACCAGCGTTAGCGCCTGGTTTTCTCTTACCAGCTTTTAATTCACCACTAATGCTGTTGATAACTTCACCGACACTGTCGTAGGTATATCTGACGGCGACATTATCATCAAGAGCGTTGAAGACTTCGTGATTCCATGCACGGCCTCCTTCTCTCTTTTCAATGTCGACTGGATCGTCATTGTTACCTCTGAGGTGGAATTCGTTATCCAAAATCGCCACAATTGTACCTTCACCATCATTTGTATTTTCAGGTTTGAACATAGTTGTGGCAGAAATGTTTTCACTATCATCGGCGCTTGTTTCATTGCCATCACCAAGAACGGTGTAGCTATCATGGTTGATTTCTCTTTCCCAGTGGATAGAGTCAACAGTCACGCTTTTGACGCCTGGAACTGATTTGATGCTTTCAATGTCACCACTGTTTACCTCGAGAACGAAGGCGTTATTTAAGACTGTGTATCTTTCGACTAGTCTAATGTTGTTTGTAGCGGTGTTCGCAATGTTATTAAACACGGCGTCTTGACTATTTCTAACACCCTTTTCGCTTAGTTTGTTGAGGTTACGATCGACTTCAACAATAATGCGAGCGTCTCTTTTTGGTAAACTGACGACTTGGGAAGCACGAACACTACCAGCGGCTAGAATTAATGCACCAGTAGCACAGAGTAGTAATCCCAGTTTTTTCATACTTTACCTCCTTGTACAATACGTACACAAAAAATTATGCTTTCCATTATACACGTGCAATACACCGTTGCAAGCGAAAAATAAAAAAACGCCCGTAGGCGCTCTGATATGCTAGGAAATTGATATTAATAATTGATTTTGTAAACTATTTCGAGAACTAGCAAGGCCAGCAAAATTAGTAGGCCCGCAAGGATTATTACGAAAAAATTATATGATGAATTGAGTCTTTTTTGACGTTTATCCTCTTGATAATCATAGAAGTAACCCGCTTTTCTTGGGTCCTTAGAGAAGAGCATCGCTCCAAACTGTTTGAAGCCAAAGGCCACAAAGTCAAAGGCGCCGAGGTAGGAAAACCAGTAAAGAAGACCACTGACTAAGATCACCATTCCACCTAACGCTAAGCCATCGATTGCGGCGATAATTGTTTGACCTCTTGTGAAGAAGAAAACAAGGAAAATCGCCACTCCTACTGCTAAGGCAATAAGGAATGTGATGAGATTTAGACGCCAGTGAAGTTTAATTTGGTCTAGTGCTTTTTTCATACCCAATAATTATGCCTGATATTCCAAAAAAGGAAACAGTTAGATTTTATTCTCAATGCGATAGTAAATGCAAAGATGTTGCTTTCCAGCATAGTCAATCATCTCAGTTTTATCGATTTTTTTCATGCCACATTTTTGCATGACTTTTCCACTGGCGGGATTCTCTTCAAAATGGCCACATTCCACTACTTGAAAACCGATTCTAAATAGCTCAGAAATTGAAGCGGAAAGTGCCTCTGTTGCATAGCCTTTATTCCACTCATTTGGATTGATTAAATAACCGAGTTCAATCTTGTCATTTTCTGATGTAACTTCATTGATAAAACCAATAAGTGATTTATTTAAATAAATCCCATAAAAGAATTTATCATTTTTAAGTGATATTTCTTTGAGTCTTAAAAAGCACTTTTCTTTCTCGTTTTCATCCTTAAAATTTGGGCACATATAAGTCCTTTTTACAAGGGGATTTTCGAGTAAGGAAATAAGGGCATTTTTGTCCTCATTTTCGAATGGTTTTAAGACCAAATTTTTAGTGGTTAATATATCTTTTCTAACTAACATATTTCTATTATATCAAAAGAGCGCCCGCAGGGGTGCGCTCTTATCTTTATAAATATATTTTTACCAAATAGCAATTCTTTGCTCTGGAGCCACATACATGCCATCACCTGGTTTGATGTCATATGTTTCAATGAATTCATCAAATTGTGATAACGTGACGTTTGTTCTTAAGTAGTTGAGTGGGTGAGAATCAGACACTCTGTATTCAAGATAGTCCATACTATATGGTTGTTGTGCCCAAATAAGAGCGTATGTTCTGAAGAACTTATCGTAATCAAAGTTCTCAATCTTCTTAGCTAATTGGAGCATGATTCTAACACCACCTAAGTCCGCAGTGGCTTCGCCATCAACATTATCGCCATTAACATAGGCACCGTTTTTATAGGAGATTTCATCGTAGAATTCAATTAATTTGGTAACCTTATTATCGAATTTGGTTCTATCACGGGCGGTGAAAATATCATTATATTGGCCTTGATAGTCAAACAAGGAACCACTTGAGTCAAAGCCATGGGAGATTTCATGACCAATAATAGTGCCTAAAGAACCATAAAGTTCTTCAACTGATCCTTTTGGCATACCACCGACGATACCATTTAAGATAACAAATAAGTTGCTGCCTGGAGAATAGAAGGCGTTATTGGTGTAACTTGGCATACTATCCCATACACCACTATTATCAAGACAGTTATTTAATGCTGCTGCAAGGAAGGCGCTGTTATAACGTCTGAATAATTCAAATAAAGAGACATTATCAAGATTAGCATCATCAATCTTTGGGAAGTTCTTGTATTCGTCTGAATAGCAAACAAAGTAATGCATGTTTTGAATCTTCTTCACCACACCATCTCTAGTGGTGTTAGAAAGCCATGTTTCGTTTTGTAAAAGAGTTTCATAGCCCTCTAAGATATCTTTGATAAGATCAGTGACAGCAGCTTTATCTTCTTCGTTACCACATAACTCAATATATGTTTGTTCAGTAACGACTTTTAAAGCGGCTTTTGTCATGCTTTTAACCAATGATTCTTCACTTGCTCTATAGAGGTCGTTTTCCATTTCCCAAACTCTAAATGCAGACATAGCTTGGTTAATACTTCTATAGTCATCTAAACCAGCGAGGAAACGATTGTCGAACGCTAATCTATTAGTGAGCACTAGCTTTAATTCATTTGGATATCCAGTGAGATAACTATTATATAAATAGTTAAATGAGTTCTTATAGAAGTCCATGATTGTAATCTTTGTACTTCTAGATAAGCCTAAGTCAAGAAGAGCGGCTTTCATTGGTTCCCATGGGACAGTGTTAACTGTATAGGTAGTTGATTTATCACCGTTATAGTAATAATCAGTATATGCGGAATAAGTAATTTGTGTTTCGATACTACGCATTGTATCAATGGCTTCTTCGCTGACGTCGTAGCCAAAAGCTTCACCAAGTTTGTTAACTAGATTTTTGGTTGGTTCGATGTAATCTGTCATGTTGTTGAATGACATAAAGAATAAGAATGTCGAGACAGTAGTCTTGGAATTCATATAGCAGTCATTGTATTCAACTTCGTAGCCATTTTCGCTAGGAACGAGGCTTAAGAAAGACGAATAAGATGAGAAGCATTCTTTAGTGGTGACATATGTATTGAGATCAAGGTTATTCATGTAATCAATAACAGTAGCTTTGTCACCTTCTTGGACTTTGTCTAAGAATGATTTATAGATGCCACCGTTGGTGGTCTTACTCGCCGCTTCACCATTATAGATTTGTTCAAAAGCTTCCTCGACAACAATGGAGTTTTCTTCAAATGGCGCTAATTCGCCATTTAAAATAAAGTCATAGTTAACGGAGGCATAGAAGTCATCTTTAAGTGATGGTTTTTCAATCGCTCTTAATTGGCCTCTAACGTTGGAGTTAATCCATGGAGCACCAATTAATTCTTCTTCACTGTGGTGGTCTCTAATCTTGTAGTTAACACGATCAAAGGCAAATTGACCAACGGAACTATATTGAGCGGTATATGTTTGATTACCTTCAACCGCTTGAATTTCTGGACTCCAATTTGCAAATGTATAAGTCGCACGGCTTGTGGTTTCTCTGGTTGGAGTATCACCGGTATAACTAGGAACGGTGCCATACGGTATATCGTTATCTACTTTAATGACACTACCATCATAGTTTTGCCATGTGACGGTGTATTTTCTTAATTCTTCATTAAATGTAGCAGAATAAGTCGCATCGCCAGTGACTGGTAAGATAGCTGGAGACCAACCATTAAATGCATAACTATATTGAGCGGTACTTTCTTTAGTTGGATCAGTATCACCGAATGATGGAGTCTCACCATAAGCAAACGTATTGGTTTTTAAGACTGTACCATCATCATTTTTCCAAGTGATTGTATAGACATTTGTTTCTTCTTTGAATGTCGCAATATATTCGACATCCTGACTAGCGGCTTCAACGTTTGGAGTCCAACCAGTCCAAGTGTAAGTGTATTGGGCAGTGTTCGCTTTGCTTGGGTTTGGTCCGTCATAAGTTGGAACTGTACCCTCAACAACCCCTTCATCTACTTCTAAGATTGCTCCATCGAAGTTTTTCCAAGTGACGTTATATGTTTTTGGGCCTTTTTCAGTTTCTTGGCAGGCAGTTAATAACAAAGAGAAGATACCTAGAGTAGCAGTTAGTTTAATAAGTCTTTTCATACTCTTTCTCTCCTATTGGCTATAAATCATACATGAAAACGCGTGCACTACAAACAATTTTGCATTATTTTTTTCACTAAAAAGTGGCTACTCCTTTTTCTGGCTTTTTATTTGAAACACTATATTCCTTATATATTTAAAGGATGGAATTTTTAATTCCAATTTTTGGGTAAAGTCATTCTATTTTTTGAAATTCATCAAAATCAAAAAATGTTACAGTATTTTGGAAATAGTCAAGAAAAAGAGTTTTTTGGATTTAAAAGAAAAAATACCATTAATGAATATTTAAAAAAGTGAGTTTTAATCAAGCTTTTCTTAAATCCTTATTATATTATTAGTGGCAGTTTTAATAATTCGGCACGAATTTTATACCTTTTACACATTTTTTCATTAAATTTTTGATGTCTATTTTTTGTTAAAAAGTGAGACTACCTCAAGAGATAACAATAATTGATAGACGTGTTAATTATTTTAGTTATTTCAATCTCTTATTTTTTAACATTGATATAAGAAAATTATTTGCTAAAATACAAGGGTATCATGACATTATTATCATCATTTGGCGTTCTCCCAACCAACTTGCATGTTAACTATTATTTCGAAGTTTGCTCTTTGATAATTCTAGTAGCGATTACTGTCGCATATTTCTCTAGAAAGAAATTCCCTGTTTCGACATATCGCTTATTTGGTGTGGGCTTGTTGACGCTTGATCTTAATGTTTCATTAAGTATTCTATTTTGTGTTTTATTAGATAATTCAAATGTTGTAAATATCGCCTGGGTTGAAGCGGTTGCGGAAATCTATTTCTTCATGCAGATTGTGGAGTCTTATCTCCTCTACATGTATGTGTTTTATGCGATAGGTAAATCTTTAAAATATTCCCCAATTTACTTATTAACTCTCATCCCTTCTGTTTTAGGTGGCATTTTCTTGTTCACCAATTGTCTCCATCATTTAAACTTCTCATTCCCATTTAATAACGAAACCGGTGTTTACGATTTCTATCCAGAACCCGGTTTTATTATGTTGTACGTCGTTGACTGGGGCATGAACTTCTTAGCAACATTAATCTACACTATTGTGTTTAGAAAAGTTTTAGCCAAAGAAATAATGCGTACCCTTTTATGCATCATGGGTATCGTTTTAACTGCGGCGACAATTCAAACAATTCAACCACAATACATTCTTTCTGGTGTTTCCTTCACCTTATCAGCGATGTTCGCAGTTGTAACTGTTTGTGACCCAGACATCAAGGTTGACCGTATTTCTAAAGCCTTTAATAACGAGGCATTTATTGAATACATCAACATGCAAAGATTTGAGAAGCAAAGAAAACACTACATCATCTTTGATATTGAAAGCTTTGGTATGTTTAGTGAAAAGTTTGGTGTTATTGCCTCTAACGAGCTTGTTTATCTTGTTAGAAAATACATTGAGGGTGTTAATAAAAAAGCCTTCATCTTTAGAACCACTTCTTCCCGATTTGTTATCTTATTAAGAAACGAAAAAGAACAATTAGAAATGGTCAACGCTATTAGAACTAGATTTGACGAACCATTAAATGTCAAAGGCACTAATGTTAAAGTCACCATCAACATGTTCTATTTCGTGAACGAAAAGGTTTTCTATAATTCAGATTTATACAATAACTTCATCGCTAGAACGCTTTCCGTCATTAACTTTAGAGATTCCAACTGTGTGGAACTCGGTAAAGACTTCATGGACCGTGTGAATAGAGATAGAAAGATTAAAGAAATATTAGAAAACTGTTTAAGAACCGGAAAAGGCTTATATATGGTCTATCAACCAATCTGGGATATCAAAAAGAAATGTTTCAATCACTGCGAAGCATTGATCAGATTAGATAATAATGAATTAGGCTATGTTGGACCTGGTGAATTCATTCCAATCGCTGAAAGCTTTGGCTTAGCAAGTGAAATTGACCAATTCGTTTTAAACGAAACATGCGCCTTTATGCAAAGAAACCCACAGATTGAAATCTTGGAAGTTAACGTTTCCTGTGCGGAATTCTTTAATAACCCAAGTGAAAGATTCCTTAAGACCATTAATGATTATCAAATCGATCCAAATAGATTGTGCTTAGAAATTACCGAAACAATCGCTGTTAAATATCCAACCAAAACAAGAGAGTTCATGAATGACTTAGGTCAACACGGCATTAAGTTTGCGATGGATGATTTTGGCAGTGGCTATTCCAACATGGCGAGATTCATCACACTACCATTCTCAATCGCTAAACTCGATAAGTCTTTGTTAAATGAATCACTCAACGTGAAGATTTTCTTAAACGCTGCGATCAACTTATTCAAGAACCTCAACATCCCAATCGTGATCGAAGGTGTTGAAAACGAGAGACAGTTAGAAGTCTCCAAAGAAAAAGAAGTCGATTATATTCAAGGTTACTTCTTCACTAAACCATTAAAAGAAGAAGAACTATTATCTTTCTTAAAAGAACACAATAAATAAATTTATCCTATTTTTTGATTTTTTTCTTGCATCGCGTTTTTAATTGTCTTATTATGATTTCCGGCCTTTAAAACGTTTAAACAATGTTTTTAAGAAAATAATCGAAAGAATGTGTTAATAAAATGTTTACACTTTTTTGGAATTTGTAACATTTGTGACACTTTTATTTTTTTCGTATTTACTATCAATGTGATAGACATTTTGACCATTAAATATTTATAAATAAATAGCTAAATAAAAATCTCAAACATGTCAGTTTTACATTATAAAAATTGTCATGCAAATATGCGCGTTTTTGCGTGTTTTTTTCATAATATTTTTTATTGTCATGCTTGCGACATTGAAATATGATTGTAGGCAAATTTATATCTTAAAAAGGAGAAAAAGACAGTTTATGAAAAAAACTTCAAAAATGTTTGTAGCATTAGCTCTTGCAGGTATGGTCTTAACTGGCTGTAACTTTGCTGGTCCAAATGCTTCAATCAACAGTAGAGCTGGCACTTATGAAAAGCAACAAATCTGGCAATTGTATAAGGCTGCTGGCGGCGAAATGTCCTATGACGAATGGTTAGCCTCTATTAAAGGTGCCGACGGTGCGCAATTATTAGCAGACACAAAAGACCCTTCCGATTCCGACGGTAAAAACGGTGACGTCTTCGTCAACATCACATCTTGGGAAGTCTTCTACAAAGTTGGCGGCACATGGGTGTCCGCAGGCAGCATTAAAGGTGCTGATGGCAAAGACGGTAAAGACGGTAAAGATGGCATCGATGGTAAAGATGGTAAAGATGGTAAAGATGGTAAAGATGGCGTCGATGGTAAAGACGGCAAAGATGGCCAAGATGGTGCTCCAGGTCAAGACGGTGCCCCAGGCCAAGATGGTAAAGATGGCGCTTCCTTCTTAACAGGTAATGGCGCTCCTGCTGCCGATTACGGTAACGATGGCGATACATATCTTGATTTAGATACATTTGATCTTTATAAAAAAGCAGATGGCGAATGGGCAAAGATTGCCACACTCGCACCAGCCAACAACAATAACGGTGCATGGAGTCAAGCCATCCAAGATGAAATGAACAAATATCTTGGTGAAGTCCTCCCATACGCAAATTTAAATAAAGATACACTTTATAGTTTCTATGATGATTCTTATGAAGACTGGGGTCTTGGTCGTTACATCATTGGTGACGATAATGAAAACAATGTCCTCACAGATTATGGCGCAAAATTAGAAGCCGCTGGATTCGAATATGACGCTGATTATAATTCATACATCAAAGGCGAATTAGAAGTTGACTTCAAGTACTACGAAGCTACAGCTTCATACCCAGCTGGTAACGAAATTCACGTTTGGTGCCCAGTTTACGAAGCACCAGTTGATGCAAGTTACTTCTTAAATAATGGTTTCACAGAAATCCAAGGTTGGCCAACCGCTAACGTTGATGCCGTTATTGGTGAAGGCGTTATTGCAGGCTTCAACAACGACGGTGTGTTCTATGAAAAGAAAGGTTCCAGTTCTGACGAAGGTGGTGAATATGATTATGAAATCTTAGCCACATATGGTGATTTCACAGAAGAATTACATGCTCAAGCTGAAACTACAGACTTAGTATTCTATCCAGACTATAATTGCTACGTCGGTGAAGACGGTAGAGAAATCGATATCCTCCTTCAAGATGGTTTCACAATTGCGAAATTCTTCAGTGCTTATAAAATTCCAGAAGATTACACCGAAGAAGATTTACTCGCTGATGGTTATGAAAAAGTCGCTGGCTTCCCATCTGATGTTATGGATGAAACATTCGGCGAAGAAGATTTCATGGATCCAATTGCTGATGATGCAGATTGGTTCTTCAAATTCACAAAACACGATAGTACTTCTGAAGATAAATATTGGATGAGCACATATCTTGCAACCGCTGGTGATGTCACAGACGAATTCATTAATGCTCTTCTCGCCCTTGGCTTCACAGAAGGTTATTCCGCAGGTACTTACTCAAAACCATACGGCTCAAGTGACAGTGCTACTGTTTCCGTTAGATTCACACGTGGTTATACAATGGTCGGTATCACTGGTCCATGGGTTTATCCAAATGGCGCACCAGTCGAAGAACACTTCGCTGTTGATACACTTGATGAAGCAGTTGCCGCTTTATTCGCTACTGAAGATATCGCTGTCGAAATGGCTGAATATCCAGCTGAAAGCGAAAACGCTTACTTCATGGCTAGTGGTGTTAGCTTCAAAATCTACGGTTCTAACTCCGATGAAATGGATGCATTCGCTGAAGCATTAGAAGCAGTCGGTTGGACAGTTGGTGAAGGTAACTACGACGGTGACTACCGCGCTGAATATGGCGAAGAAGGTGCTGTCTTATACATTGAAAACTGGTACAGCTACATTCTCGTTAAATGCGCTATCGAAGAACCACTCGTTCTCGATGCAGAATGGCCATCAGAAGATATCGATGCTTTCATGGAATACAACTTCTTCACAGATGAACTTCCAGCCTATGCTGAAGAAGGTGCTGAATTCATGGTTATGGATGAAGGCGACATGTTATACGTCCTCGTTGACTGTGCCGATCCATATGCTGCAGTCGATGCATACTGTGATATCTTAGCAGCCGCTGAATTCGCATACTTAGGTGTTGACAGCTACGGCGATCCAGTCTACGAATCACCAAGTGAAGAATACATGGTTAACCCATACGTTTCACAAGGTGGATACTTCGTTATCTGTGTTTACTAAAAACTAGATTAAAAAATAGGGTCAGAAGAAATTCTGATCCATTTTTATTGTTTACTTAGCAGAACCACCACTACTAAACGTCTTATTAGTGGAAGTGGTTATCGCGGTAAATAATCACTTAAATATAAAAAACCTCCTGGAACTGTCCGCTGGGAGGTTTTCCTTTTGCTAGTCTACGTAGTAGCCGATATCTTCCTGATAGTAGTAATACATGTTGTACTCATTATTACCATCAGCGATTTCACTAGAAATAGTAATATCTTCAAGTTTATGGTCTTTTTTGATGCCAGATTCTTCCCAAGAGAATAGTTGATTAGAAACATAAGCTATTTCAAATGTCTCAGTGTTATATTTTGCATATTCATAACGACCACCTTTATTAATTGTCACAAATTGTGATGTTTGTGTATCGTGAATGATGTATTTGGTTTTAATGATGTTATTTGGGATTTCAATATCCGCTTTAACTGTGGATAGTCTTTCTAATTCAGCGTCGAATTGTTTTTGATCATATTTCATCACTAAATAGAACAGATAAGAACCGGTAAACAAATCATCTCTGCTCTTTGAGGAGAAATTAGTGACTTGTTTAGTGTCTATTGTCTTAGGAAAGATATATAACTCAGTGTGAAAATCTTGGTTTTCCAACATTTGGTTATATATTTCCTCATATTTTTCGAAATTATTATTAGTTTTGATAACACAGCCACTTAATGTGAGAAGTGGAATCATCATTAATGACATAATAATTGGTTTTTTCATATTATCTAAGCCCTTTAAACCTCTCTTTAGTGGCCTCATCAATTCTAAAAGAGTCCACCATTTTGGAGATTACCTTTCTTTTTAGCGCTATATCATCTAAACCTTGGAGATATTCATATATTTCGTTTGGATAATAGATGGCAACCGTCGCTAAAAGCCAGGCTTCCCCCATCATCACCATATATTCTTCATCTTTTTGAATGTATTCTGTGACTTTTAAGATGTTTTTATCTTTTGCGAGCTTTAATCCTACGATAAACGCCATACGTCTATCGTATATAAAAGACGATTTAACAAGTTTTAAGAAGAAAGACCAATATTTATCAAACGTTAGCTTTTTTAAATACGTAGCAGCGGTATCTGTAATCGCCCATGATTTAGCCTTTTTGATATTTTGCTTTAAAAACTCTAATTGTTCATCGATATTTTTACATCTAGAAAGCGCTAAACCGAAATAAATGAAGTCTATTTCTAGATATTTGCCAGTTTTAAAGTCTTCTAAGCGCATTTCTTCATCTTTAACGTGTTCTTTTACGATTTGGCGTAAAACGGGGTTCTTAACGCCAAAAACAAGGTATTCACTATTGGAAACAGTCTTAACAAAGTCCGCAAACTTCTTATTTGCGTTATTTTCTAGATATTTTTCTAACTCTTTATATGTCATAGCACCACTATTGTAGCGCAATAAAAAAGATACCCCCACTATTTTGTGAGGGTATCAGAAGAATTAATTACTTTTCTTCTTTTGTGTTCTTGATATCCTTGAGGACTTTTGGGCCTAAGTAACCAAGAAGGACTGATTTCAAATCGATGCCGAGTGTCTTATTGATACCAGCGAAGATTTGATCGCCGTGTTGTTGAATTTCTTCCACCAATTTGGCTTCATTGCCAGAACCGTACATTGTGATACCATTGATTTGGCCTAAGGCAGCAGCGATTGGTTCACTGTAAGCTCTGACTGTTTCTGGTAAGACACCAGAGTCTAAGACTAACTTTAATGTCGCAGCATCATTGAAGGCTTTCATAGCTTCAGCTTTTTCTCTTGTAGCTTTAGCTTCCGCATTACCTTTGGCTTCAATACCAGCGGCTTCTGCAAAGGCGGCTTGTTTATTGGCTTCAGCTTCTAATTTGACAGCTTCAGCAGCTTTTTCTCTAGCAATCTTTTGCGCTTCGGCTTCGACTTTGACCTTTTCCGCTTTTCTTTGAGCTTCGAGGAGTTCAGCTTCCGCAGCTTTTTGTCTCTTGTAGAGTTCAGCTTCAGCGAGTCTTTCAGCAGCGTATTTTTCCGCTTCGGCTTTCTTGTTGATTTCCGCGGTTAATTTCTTTTCAGTTAATTCGACTTCTTTATTACCAAGTTCGACTTCTCTTTCTCTCTTGGAAATTTCAGCGTTAACTGTCGCGGTGTTGATTTCTTCTTGTCTCTTTTGTTCTTGAATCTTATAAGCGGCATCCGCATTCGCTCTTGCGGTATCTGTTTTGATCTTTAATTCCGCTTCTTTTAAAGAGTATTCTGTATTCTTTTGGACGATAACGGT
>JBGUMU010000058.1:0-52829 GCA_045116995.1 Bacilli bacterium | reverse complement strand
TATCTAATGATTCTTCGTTATAACTCTTATCCAAGATAATAGTTTCTTCAAGGGTCATTGAACCATCGGTCAATGTCCCTGTCTTATCTAAACAAAGAGTGTTAACTCTAGATAAAGATTCAACGGAATATAAGTCTTGGGCTAAAGTCTTATTTTGGGCAAGTTTAACAACACCTGTAGCCATCGCGACACTAGCGAGTAAGGCCATACCACATGGAATCATATACGCAATAGTGACACCACTATAGAAGGTTGCGTTACTAAAGATAGAATTATCGCCCCAAAAAGCAGGATAGATTGGTAATGGATTTGTTTGGCTATTGTTAAGTAAACCGTATACAAATTCATAAATAGCCACAAATACCGCTAACGGGATAGCGATAAGTGTCATATTTCTAATAATCTTGGAGATAGCGATCATCAATCTAGATTTAGGTTGTTTAGATACTTTAGCCTTATTTTCAATTGAGGAAATATAGGTATCATTACCAACCTTATCAACACGGACTGCTAAAGAACCAGCGACAACAAAGGAGCCAGCAAAGACCATATCACCTTTGGTCTTCTTTACTGGTACTGATTCACCAGTTAATAAGGATTCATTAACTTCTAAGATTTGTTCTTCTAAGACAACACAGTCAGCGGGTATTTGGTCCCCTGCTGTTAAGATAACAACATCATCTAAGACTATTTCAGTTGGTAAGAGTTCGATTTCTTTACCATCACGTCTAGCTTTAATCTTGCTATCGTTAAGTAACTTAAGTTTTTCAATTGTGTGTTTGCTCTTACACTCTTGGATAGTGCCTATTAATAAGTTACAAACAATGATGAGTAAGAACATTAAGTTGGTCACTACTTTAGGACCCACTAAGAAGAGAAGTAAGCCCGCGATAGCGAACATCAAAATATTAAAGAAGGTAAAGATGTTACCTAAAATGATTTTGGTATAAGACTTATTCGTTGGACTTTTAGCGATATTCACTTTACCAATATTTTGCATATAGGTAACAGAAGCACTATCTAAGCCCTGTTCAGCGGTAGGATTAAATCTTTTAATATCTTCGCTTTTACGATTGTTATTCTTTTTCATAAGACTATTAATAAATATATCACTCTACTTTCTTATTAGAAAGAAAAGACTTTATACGCATATGCATTAATAAGCAAAATAAAAACCCCTATTCTAGAAAATTTAGATAGGGGTTTATTTTATTATTCGTTAGTCTTCAAATAGACAGATGACTTCAATGTGGAGCCATTGATTGTTTAAATCATATTCGAAGTAAACAAGATGAGAATTATCTCTTGAATAGGCATAGAAGCAATAATTATCTTCATACTCTGGATATTCATTATTATCTTCTAAGGTAAACATCTCATCAGTAAATTCATTATCTAAGTCACTATAACGGAAGATTCTATATTTCGCTTCTATTAACTTATTGAAATATTCTTCTTCCATTTCGATACCGTGTTTCTTAGATTCAGCGATGATGATTAAGATTCTTCTACCTTCATACATATCGAAGGAGAAAGAATATGTCATATCATCTAAGCCTAAATCAGGAACTGGATTATATTCCCAAAGAACATATTCCACTGGATAGGCTGGGAACTTAGAAGGATCAGTATTAGGAATATAGGAGAAACCATATATACCTAAGCAACCCATTACTTTATCGTTATAGTTTTTAAGGGATGCAAGAACTTGTAGTTCAATCGCATATTTATCACTTATCACCTTATCAGCGTATAAGACATTTTGTTCCCATCTAGAATAGTCTGTATAATCTGTGAACCATGTTGGTTGGACAACACATTCATATCTATCTTGGTTATAGGCCGCCCAAGCGTAATCAACAATCTTTTCTTCAGCGATTTCTTGAGTGTCGTAGTATAAGTAGAACCAAACAGCCTTATCTCCAAAGTCATCAGTGGTCACTTTATATTCAAAGCCTTCTGCTTCTAAATATGGGAAGACGACACCTAAGGCATCATAGCAAGCTTGTGCAGCTTCTAAACCCCATTTAGATTCCGCGACTACTGGATTAACAGTGCTTGTAGGAACACTACTGCTAGAAGACATCACACTACTTGTTGTGGACACTGGAGGTTCAGTGCAGCAATCAGAGATACCAACAGCACTTGTGCTTGTAGTGATATCAGATGATGTATCAGTGCTAATTACACCACTGGTGGAACCATGTGGAGTACAAGCCCCTAACACTAAAGACACGAATATTGGTAATAAACGTAATGTTTTTTTCATATTGTTTATTTCACCTTATTTAATGTGACATTAGTGAAGACATCACTATATGTTAATTCAATATAGCTACCATCAGTGGCTAATGTGACTCTAACTAATGCACCATCAGTGGCTTCAAATTCATAGATACCACTCACATCGTCATAGCCATTGAATGAGACTTCAATAACGTTCTTAAATTCTTGACCCATGACTGTTAAGGAAATGGTTAAGGTTGCACTCTTAGCATCTTTAACAGTGAATGTCACATCAGCGTTATTAACGCCATAGGCGACGCCACTAGCGAAGAATGTTTTACCAATGAAGAGATTGTTTGGATCTTCGATACTTTCTTGTGCATATGTAGTGATTACTAATTCATTAGAAACCATATTAGCATTGCTGGTGGATACCGCTTTAATAGTGGCGACACCTTCACCAATTGCAGTGGCAAAGCCTGTTCTAGAATCAATGGTGATAACATCTGTATCTGTAGAAATCCATCTAACGTTTGGATTAGAAGCATTAGCAGGTGTCACAACAGCGCTTAACTTCATAGAAGTGCCAATTTTTAATCTAGATTTAGGCGCACTGATGGTGATGGATTCCACTGGGACAGCTTCCACATCATCATAGTTATGGCATAATTCATTTCTAGCAAAGACAAAGTCTTTCATACCAATACCTAAATCATTACCACCGACACTCTTGGCTTTGATAATAATCTTAACCATTGAGGCTGGTTCAAATGTCTTAGTTAATACTTTTGGTGTCATACCTGTACTTAATGAGGCTTTTTCAAATTCACTTCTCATTTCTTCAGTGACATCGATATTAGCCCAGTTATCACCATCATTAGATGTATAGATATTGATGGATTCGAGCATATTTAAGTTAGATTTGCTGTTGCATCTAAATAAAGCGTAAGCAAATGACATCTTACTTACTTGTTGATTTGCAAAATCAAAGAACACTTCATCTTCAAATCTTGTGGAGAAGTTAGTGGAACTATTAGGGGCACTATATAAGACGACATCGTCATCAGCGAAGTTATCACTATAGCTACCTAATCTTGTTTGCATTCTCCATGTACTGATTGTAAATGGAGCGGCACTATTAGGAACTTCGTTAGAAGCATTGATCTTATAAACACCATCACTACCAGTAGAATCGATGAAATCAAATCTATAGACGTCTTCCGCTGTTTGTTCAACAGTCTTACCAGCGTTAACTTTGACTCTTAATAAATCAGAAGAGATTGTTTCTTTATCACCATTCACATGGGTGACATAGATATATGTTTCACCTTCAGTGATCGCTCTTAAATATTGGTGACCAGATTCATGGGAATAAAGTAGTTCTGCCACATCTTCATTAGTGGAGTGCCAGTTTACTTCTCTCTTATTAGCGTTAGCAGGTAAATAGGAGAATGATAAATCAACGACATCATCTGGATCCATGATGATTTGATAATCAGCGTCACTATTCACTGTATCGTTAATATTGATTGATAAGTCAGTAATATAGATATCTGGTTCTTCTTCATGACCTAACATATCGGCATATGTCTTGATGTTAGATTCATTAATGGCTGGAGGTAATGTCACTCCTTGAGGAGCGGTACATGTACCAAAGTTACTTAATTCGATTTGGAAACCATATTCATCATCGTTAGGGTCATCAAAACCTCTAATACGAGAGATATAACCTTGGTCATTAACTTTTAAGTCAATATAGGTGATGTCATTAGTTAACCAAGAGAACTTAAGACCGTTCATAATCTTATTAATGGAAGTATCTTTAACAACATAGGCCCCTAAAACATTAGTGACATCATCTTTAGTTAGTTGTTGTAAGAGATATGGCATAAAGAAGTAAGCATAATCAATACCCACGCCGATACCATGAGAACCGTTAGAGATCCAACCTTTAGTGACATAGTAAGAAGCATCCCAGTAGGCATAGCTCTTGTTGTTATAGTAGGAA
Organism: Bacilli bacterium; assembly: GCA_045116995.1. Classification (GTDB taxonomy): domain Bacteria; phylum Bacillota_I; class Bacilli_A; order RFN20; family CAG-826; genus RUG14515. The sequence goes on along the minus strand of JBGUMU010000058.1, from coordinate 48,595 downwards.
TAGAAACTCCAAGCGGTATCTAAGCCATATAATTCTGCGGTTGTACCATCTAAGACGGCGACGAAGTTGCTACCGCCTAAATAGTATTCATAACCATATTCTTGTCCATACTCTCTGGAGTTAAGAGAGAATGCGGCATACATATTGGTATAGTCTTTCTTTAAAGCTTCTTCGATTTGACCACCTAAGATAACTGGAGGTGGGACTTCAGAACCAGAGGAACTACTGCTAGAAGAACTAGAAGAAGAACTACTGGACGAGGAAGAAGATGTACTACTAGAGGTCACAACACTTGATGTGCTTGTTACTTCAGTAGTGGAACTTGTAGTAGCACTTGAGGTTGTGGATTCATTACCACTGCTACTTGAGGTAGTAACAGTATTAGGATTACAACCAGTGATTGCTAAGGCGAGCAAAGCTGCGCCTAAGAATAATTGTTTTTTCATTTTGGGAGACTCCTATTTATTTAACTGCAATTGCAGGATGTAAAATGATGCAAATAATGCTAGAAGATACTTGATATAAGACATCAACGTTAATCTTATAGATAGCGCCTGTATCAGTAATCATACTGACAGCAAGTTCTGTGGTGATGATATTGGTTTCTGAAACAGAAACATCGCCTTTATCAAAACCATAGTCCACTAAAGCATCAACATAGCTTTCATAGTCAGTAGTAGAGACATATAAGTAATAAATACATAAGACGTAGTCTTTTTCATTACCTTCACCCACTAAATCGAAGTATTTATATCTATCAAATTTAGCGGTGTCACTTGTGACTTTAGGGAATTGTGTTAATAAGGTAAATGAAGCAATACCAACAGAAGGCCAAACATTCACAAAATTGATATATAAGGCATCACAGTTATAATCTCCATAAGTGAGATATAAGACCACTGAAACATAGCCAGTAGGATCAATCATTGTCGTGGCACCATATTGGTCAGTACCTTGAGAGATGAAACCTGCTTTGACTAATTCAGTCATATATTTATTAACGACTGTATTTCTATCAACGAATAAGGCATAGACGGTTAATGTGTCTTTGCTGCTATCGTAAGAAGTTGTATAACTTTCCGCTGGACAAGCAGGAATATCAGTTAAGTCTGTGTATAAGCTAACTGCGTAGTTATTCCATTCCTTTTCTCTTGTTTGTTGGATATTGGATTGAATGATGAAGCATGGGACTTCAGTGTTCTCAGTTTCAAGAGAGAACGCTAAGAAGAGATCGCTATAATAGTCCACCATTTGGTAACCATAGTTATTTTCCGCACTGAAATAGTAGCCATAAGCTTCCATTCTTTCCTTATATAAACGTAACGCGCTATTCGCGCTCGCGCCAAAGCATTTGATTTGGAATGTTAATACATTGCTACCATCAGGATAAGCCATTAATGCTTCATATCTTTGAGATGTAAATTCTGGAATCTTTTCCCATAAATCACCAAGAACAGTCTTGGTCATATTCTTAACGGTAATATCCCAGACATTGGTTTTATATACTTCACCAATCTCAACTTGTTTAGGTGTTTCAACACTACTGGTGCTAGATGAACTAGAACTAGAAGAGGAAACAGAAGAAGACGATGAAGATGAGCTGAGGCTAAGTTCACTACTGCTAGAGGTGACACTACTGGAGGTAGATGTTTCCACTACTTCACTAGAAGAAGATAGTGAAGACGTCATATCGTTACTTGTAGTAGTCGCAGGATTATTACAAGCACCAAGTGTCATAGCAAGCATAGCCGCAGCTAAAAGGCTGAAATGTTTTTTCATTTTGTTTTATCTTTCTATTTTTTGTATTTATTATTCTTTGGTTAATTCAATTGTGCCGTCAGTTGACCATGTGGTGATGATGAAGTTTTCATAACCAAAGATGACCATATTTTCATCAACATAATCTAAGTAGGCAGCATTGCCAGAGACTCTGATTTCAAAGATGACATCATTATCTTCATCATAGGCGAAGAGACCACCAACATAGGTGAAGCGATATGTATCATCAATGACTGCGAATTTACCTTCAGTAACCACTAAGGTATGAGATTCACCGTTTTCATCATCGAAGGTGTAGGTAGTAATAACTTGTTGTTGTTCGCCACCTTGGCCTTGTTCTCCGCCTTGACCGCCTTGACCTTGTGAAACTTGTTCACTGGAGACAAATGTTAAGTAGATGGAATCACTAAAGACAGTGATTGGACCATAGTAACCAAATAAGTCCATGCCTGAATCATAGAATTCTAAGTAGGCTTGGCTACCAGAGGTTCTGACTTCAAATGCAACATTGCTATTACTGTCATAGTAGTATTTACCGTTATAGTATGTGAATTCATATGTATCAGTGCTACTTGTGATAGTTGCGGATTCACCTTCAGTAATGACGAGGGTGAACGCTTCACCGTTATCATCTTCAAATGCATAAGTAGTAACTGTGACCTTTGGAGCACCTTTTTCAACAGTGAATTTGATTCTAATGTTATCATCAGCGCTTCTCACTGTAACCTCAGCATTACCTTCCTTAACAGCGGTCACTAAACCTGTATCAGTAACAGTAATAACATCTGTATTATTTGATGCGTATGTTAACTTTTTAACGGTAGCAGTAGAAACAAGAGTAACGTTGAGTTGATATGTATCACCTTCTGTTAAAGTGACTTGGGTGTTGTTTTCTGGGCTAGTAATAAGAGCAGGGGAGTATCTATTAACTGTAACGTAGTACTTAACTTCGTAACCATTACTTGCAGTGGCTGTTAAATAGAAGTTACCACCCGTCTTAGTTAAAGCAGTTACAACACCATCTTCAAATTTCGCGGTTCTCTCGACATCGCTTTTGTACACATAAGAAGTAGAACCTTCTGCCCAGACGGTATAGTTTTCTGTGTCGTAATAACCAACGATGATTTGTTCTTTAGTGGTATCAATAGTGATTGTTAACATTTCATCAATGTAACAATTGAGTTTTGTACCGTCTTCATTCACTTCAGCTTTATAATCGTTCACAGGGTAATAAGGCATAAAGGAATTGGAGGAAGAACCGTATTTGAGTGTATATTCTTCCAATTCATTGTTATATTTGACCTCAAAAGCATCGGTAAACAAGTAGCAATCGTCACCTGTCATGGCGTCATACAACACAAATGGTGAAAAATTATATCTTCCAGAGAATGGATTATATGGAGCGTTATTAGATTCATCAGTATAGGTGATAACTGGCGTTTCACTTGGAACAGCGTTACATGTAGCTGAGAAGGTGAATGAATCAACAGCCTCCATAGTGGCTCTTGTATCTGGTGTATTAGGTTCAACTTCTTCGCCATTAACGAATAACTTAATTTCAGTCGCACCGATGACTTTGGTGTATTCACCAGTTAAGGAAGAATAGTTATCAATCGTATCAGTAACCACCACTGCGGTGTTATTAACGTATTTAACTAATAAACCTGCGCCTTCATTCATATAAAGAAGCGCACTGTTATAGAAAATACCGGTATATGTATATGTCTTACCATCAACACTAACGGTACTACCACTAACGGTTAATGTTTTATTACCTTTAATGTATTCACCTTCATTAACAGTTAAGGTGTTGATTGGTGTAGCCACACCATCAACGACTTCATGATTGTCGTTTCTTGTATAGGTGAATTCAATAGAGGAGATATCCGCTGGATAGTTATCGTATTTACCAACAAACTTGAAGTAATTTAAGCTTGGGATGTTGTTAAAGACACGATCACCACTTTCAGATTCCGCACTTAAGAATTCGTACATTTCTGTTTTGGTGTAACCAGCAAAGAGTTTGAAGTTACCATTACCACCATTGACTCTAATAGCGGTAACGCCACCTAAAGAGTTGACGTTTTCGATGGTATCTCCTGCCATTAATCTTGTTTTATTGTTAACAATGGTCATAGAACCTTCACCGGTACTGACCTTTGTTAATTTGAATTCAGGAGCGTAATCGCTGCCTTCAACAGTGCCGTTAGCATTCTTATAAGCAACGTTATTTTCAAATGTAGAAGCAACACTTAAGTCTAAAGTAACAAGAGTGCCTGTTTCCTTAAGAGCACTTACTTCAACATCAAAGGATGCTTTGCTTTCTAAATAAGTGACTTCGATAGTTGTTTTGCCAATGGTTTTTAAGAGGGTACCATTAGCGATGTTAACACTATAATCGGTAACGTTAACTTTAGAACCATCGTTATAGTTAGCGGTAACCTCTAAGCCAGTTAAGTCTAATGCTTCACCATAACTATATGTTTTCTTAACGTTTTCAGTGTTAAGAGAAATGTTTGTGAACACTTTGCTAACTGTTACTATAAAGTCAGCGGTGAACGTTTTGTAAGTGACAGTAACTGTCTTTTCACCAACTTCATTTAAAATCGCACCGTTAGCAGGATTGGTTGTGTAATCAACAATAACCTGCGTTGTGTTATTGCTATAAGAAGCAGTAACCACTAAACCTATTAAGTCTAAAGCTTCACCGTATGTGTAAGCTTTCTTAACATTTTCGGTATTTAATGTAATACCTGTAACTGTAGGAGCAACACTGCTAGAAGAGCTGCTACTACTTGAAGAACTTTGAGAAGAACTACTAATTGATGAACTACTTGAAGTACTACTGTCCGAGTTACTAGAAGAAGTTGTAGTTTGGGATGATGTAAGGGATGTTGAGCTGTTTTCAGAGCTCGCTGAAGAGGCACTACCACTTGTACTTGTTTCTGCTGGATCACAGGCTACCGCCATACCAACAGTCATTGCCACAAGAAGTAATGCTTTTGCAATTTTCTTCATGATGATGTCCTTTCTTTTTTGAGTGCGCTCACAATAGATACGCACGTATGCACTCATAGCACCTATCATACTACTCGCGTATACATATGCCTAACGAAAAGAAAAATAAGTCAAAAAAAGTGCCCCTATCTTAATAAATAGAGGCATTTTTGATTAATTTTATTACTTTTCTTTCTCTTCTTTAGAGTTTGCGATTGTCTTTATTTCAGTGGTCGCTCTCTTTGGATTTTTAAACAATATCCTAAAGAATCTACATAACCAGGCGATTGGAATTAAGACAGGAACTTTATAAGCCCATGGATAAGCACCTTTATAGAAACGATATGGAGGGAAGACACGTGACATAAAGTATCTAAACTTACCTTTTTCTTTAACACCTTTATTAACTCTATTTTCTAACGTACCATATGTACCACTGCTAGCGATAAATAAGAGCATTTCTTGTTCTTTATCAGTTAGTGGTTCTTTCTGGAAGGTTTTCGTTGCTAAAGAAATCATATCGTTAGAGAAATCCACTAAATCGATTTTCTTAAGTTCTTTATTCACTCTATCAAAATCTAAGATATCGTTATCTATCACAGTTCTTCTTAAGAAGATGTAATAGTCTACAAGTGTTCTTAATCCACATCCAGCAATATGGAAATGTTTATAAGAATGCGCGGTGAAATAGACGTAAAAATCATCTAATGGGAAATAGGCTTCAAATGATTGAGGACAAACCAGTTTAATCTTGGGATGTTTAAAGTACTTAACGATAGTTTCATTATCACCAGTTTCACCGAATAATGCTCTATGCATCTCAAAGTTTAAACAAGGCTCTTTTAAATACACGTCATGGTTACTTTTCTTAAATAGTTCAACTTTATAACCTCTCTCAACGAAGAACTTTTTAATCTCTTCGTCTTTATAGTAACTGAAGTAGATATCGTTATCCGCGAACTCTCTAGTGTATGGATCAGGATAATAATCTTTTAAGACAAGACCTTTAAGTTGAAGATAGAGGATTTGGTTTTCTTCACAGTATTTAAATAGTTCTTTTCTTTCTTGTTCAAAAAGAACGTGTTTTCTAAGGTTAGATAGATAGTATTCTTCTAACTTCTTAAGATACTCTTCTTTGATATCCACCTTAGTGTCCTTAACCACCTTATAAAATAAAGCGGTCAATGAATGCTTTTTAGAGAGATTAATAAAGAAAGAGATACTACTGTCATCGATCTTAAAATCAATGGCCTCTTGTTTGTTAAAATATAGAGACAAAAGATGGAGATAATCTTTTAGATTTTTTAAATATAATTCTTTTTCCATTTATTCACCAAGATCTATCACTTTATCAAAGAGTTTCTCATCATATTTATGATGTGAAATTAAGATAATTGTTTTATTTTCTAAAGATAAGATATTAGACATAACTTTTTGTTCCGTTAAAGCATCGAGGGACGCACTGCACTCATCAAGTAATAAAATAGGCGCATCACTATAGATGGCTCTCGCGATAGCGATTCTTTCCATTTCACCTAAGGAGAGACCACTACCTTTTTCATTAAGGTATGTTTCTTCTTTATTAGTTAAGTTATTAACAAAGTTAAATGAGTCACTTATTTCTAAGGCTTTAGTAAATAATTCATTATTTGGATTATCTTCAAATAAAGTAATAACTTCTTTAATCGTGCCTTCCATTAATAAGTTATCTTGAGGGACATAGGCAAATAGTTTTTCATATCTTTTATCTAATGGTTCATCGTTAATATTAATAGCGCCACTTTCTGGAGTTAATAATGAAAGTATTAATTTAAATAATGTGGACTTACCACCACCAGAATGACCTTTAATTAAAATCTTTTCATTTTTATTAATTCTAAGAGAAAAGTCTTTAAGGGCCTCTACTTTATTACCATATTTATCTAGATATGAGTAAGAGACATTATCTAAAGATAGTGATTTGAAATTAGAAGCATAGTATTCTTCTATCTCTTCTTTAGATAAATAATGCACCTCTTCACTATTTTCCATTCTTAAACGTTCACCTGAGGCGATTAAGGAATAGTAGCGAGGAATAATAGAAGTGATATTACCTAATGGACCTGTTAGTTGAGATAAGAGGGCTACAATCGCGGTTAAGAAACCAATAGTAATACCTTCGTTAATAATCTTATTGCCACAGAAGATGATGGCCATAATATAGAAGGCATAATAAACGATAATAAAGCCTACCGAACATAGAACATTAAAAGTATTTCTTTTTAATCTAGCCTTCTTATATTCTTCTAAGTTCTCTTTATTCTTCTTTGTGAAGACATCTTCTTTAACAAAGCTATGAACAACCGCGAGACCTTGTAGTGATTCAGATAAGAAGACTTTAGCCTTGCCGTCTTTTTCTTGTGTTAAATGATGATACGCTTTTAAGCGTTTCCTCATAAAGTAAGTAATTAATATCACTAAAACAATAAATGGAATAAGAGATAAACCAAATATTGGATATAACTGAATGATAAGGGCTAGGGCTAAGAGGAGCTGCACTACCATACGACATAATGAAGGTAAGATAGAAAGAATCGAATTAGCGACGACTTGGGTATCACTAGTTAATCTATGAATCCATTCTTCATCGTGGATCTTTTTAACTTCTTGATAATCTTTATTGAGTATTTCTCTATAGAGATTTTCTTTAAGTCTATTTTCAATATCGATATAGCTCACTTCGTAATATAAGCGATAGAAGATTTGTAAGGCGATAAGCACTACTGCGATAGCAGCTAATACGATTGTGAATGTAATAAGGTCATTTTTATTACCTTTATCAATCGCATCGATAACAAACTTAAGCATGTAAGAAAACGCCACTGTTAAGATACCTAATAGGATTTGGCAAAGAGAAAGGAGGAAGACTTTCTTCTTACTTCCTTTAATATTTGTACTAATAAATCTTAGAGTGTCTCTATTTCTCATTTTTTATTTTCCTAATATGTAATATCTTACCAATGATTTGGAAGAATGCCTTGATATAAAAGAAATTTGTGTAAAAGAACCTTCTAGCCTTCTTATCTTTAGATAGGTCGATTATTTTACCATCCTTCTTAGTTATTGTGCTTAAAACGCCTAAAATCTTATCTTTTGATATAGGTTTATCTTTAAAGTAGTTATAGTCACCCGCGAGTATGACTTTGTCTTTCTTAATTTTAAGAATTCTATGTAGAACATAGTGGTCTATCTCAGATTTATATAAGACAATATCACCTTTCTTATAGTTATCAGTTTTAACTATTCTTAAAACATCCTCTCTTTGTTTAATAAGAGGATACATAGAGTAACCAACATTAGTGAATATTAGTTCTCCATCTTTATCTAAGACTTCTTCAAACTTATAAGATGATGGCATTAATCTCAACGAGCTTATTAATAAACTCACTTACTCCTTGTTTAATCATATCTTTATCATCATTAGGACATTCGTTATAAAAATGATTAAGGATATCCTCTAGTGAGAGATTATTATTTTCTAATAAGTGCACGATTTCACTACCAGTAGCGTTTAATTTAACCACACCATGAAATCTTTTAGTTTCATCCCCCACTGGGATAAGAATCTCACCATTATCAGATTGATGGATTAAAAAGTTCTCATTTAATTTCATTTTTAATAATCCTTTCACTAGTCATTTGAGCGCTTGATATATCAGTATTAACATTTATTTCATAAAAACTGATTCTTTTTAATAATATATCAATTAATGATAAAGCTTTTTCTCTTTTCGCTTTATCTCTTGGTAAATATATCTGACTTAACAACCTAAAGTAGACATCACTATTGTTATCAAGTTTCTTATAAGTATTAGTTAAACCTCTGTTAAGGAAGATAACACTTCTTAACGGAGCGGATGTATTGTTGCCTCTTCTTTCTTTTCCGTTCCACGGAGAAGAGAAGAGCACTAATTCATCTTCAACTTTTAATAAAGGTTTATCATCATTGATATACTCAAAGTCTTTACCTAAATACTCTTTTAATAGATTAACGTGAGTGGATTTACCAACACCTGAACGGGCAGTAACAATAAAGGCATTATCGCCCACTTTAAAGGAGGAGCCATGCATCACTAAAACATTTTCCCCAACGAATATATCCGCAATCTTACGATATAACGCGGATATCTCTTCATTCGCATATACTTTACCATCTTCATTAACATGCTTTTCATTTTCTAAATCTTCTTGGGTCATAGTGATAACATACTTTGGTTCCTTATTAGATAAGAAATCACCACAGTACCTTTTCGTGGACTCATTAAAGGCATTAATCTCTAAGACGATATTTGCGATTTCGATTCTAAAGTTAATCATGTGCTTATTATATATAAAAAGTGGAGTAAAACTCCACCTAGATTACTATTTATTAGAATAGAAGTTACGTGACTTCTCTATGACTTTATCTTGAATATACTCTTTATCACAATCAAATATCGTAGCCTCTATTTCCATTAAACGTTCAGTCATATCAGCGTCATCGTGATGAACATATAGATCAAAGTCTAATTCCACGAGAGAACCATTAGACATAATGGCTTTTATAGGATTGTAAGTTCCTTTAAGCAAGTCACAATCAAGGCCAATAACGTCGTTAAGTTTCATTCGGTTAATAACGAACTTACCGACTTCTAAATAATCCTCAATGATTTTATCTTCATCACTTAAAGATTCATGATGGTCATTATGCACACCACCATTACCTTTCTTGAAGATATTTCTAAGCCAGCCAAATAATGTTTTATCTTTAATTCTTTGAGTCATACGTAAATATTAGCAAAAGATGGAGCAATGCTCCACCTTTATTATTCAATGTAAGTATCGTCAACATCACCAACGTCGGTACCACTTGTGACAATGATATCTGAATTATCAAATTCAACAACTTCAGCTTCTGGTCTTAGAAATTTCTTTTCTTCCATAATCATTAGTCTCCTTGTTGGACTGGTGTTGCCAGCTTAGTAAGAGCGGCATTAGATAAGGTGCTATCTAAGTCATTATCCAAATACTCTTGCGCCATTGAATTAACAGAGTATTCCATCTCTTCTAAGAAATAATGTGTACCATCAATAACTATATATGGGGCCGCAACATAGACAACACCATAGTTAAGTTCACTGGTCATATTAATTCTAGCGGTGAATATTAATAAACCATTAAGAGGGAGTGGCATATCGCCTTCATTTGTGTGAACATCCGCTCTTGGTCTAACACCATGATTAATATATGCATCTTCAATAGATGAGTAGCCGTATGTGGTATGGAGTGTGTCATATTTAAGGAACATGACACCATAGTAATCAACATCCCATGATGCTTCGATGTCATACCAGTCTTCTACTGGAATGGCTGCACCAAATCTCATTTTGACATTATTTACTGAAACCACTGGAACATCATATGTTACTTCAACAGCTTTTAATCTCCAGTGACCTGTTCCAGATGGTCTTGTTAGCGTAACATTGGTTGCTGAACCAGTCCAAGTACTTGTAGATGTATTGTATGTGCCTGTATTTGAATAATCGCCATCAGGAGTGTGATCCGCTTCGGAAGTGTCCCAAATATATCTAATCTGAGTAATCACTGATTCACTTTCAATAACAATTGAGCCACCACCGTAAGTTCTCATTGCGTTGCCGGTATTATAATACTTGCCATCGTTAGCGCCGCCAACGAAGCGGATTGTTATTCCATCCGCTATTTCGAATGGTTCTGTGTATTGAACAGCATTGGAAAGTCCTTGAATGGAGAAAATAATATAGTCCATTGTAGAACTTGTTCCAGATGGTTCTTCATTAGCAGTGAGGTATGATACTGGCAAAGTGTTATTGAGATAGTTTCTAGGATTGTCACTTGGTTCTTCAATTGCATAAAAATCAATGGATTGTATAAAGCCTCTTCTTGAAAATGAGAATAAAACACTTGATGAAGCCGCTATTTCAAACGTCAATGTTTTGACTGGGTTTGAACCTTGATAGGAAACGCCTGGTGTTTGCGCAGTAGCACCACCAACAGAAATACTATCTGATGTGCCCCAACCAGCAGCTTTAACTACAACTTTAGAAACTTGCTTATTTAATGTAGTTGTGAAACTGCCATCTGAGCCGCTACTGCCTAATTTAAGACCAAAATCAGTATAACCACTGTAGCCTGGATAAACATTCTGTGGATTAGTAATACCTGTAACGATGTTGGATAAGCCTGTGCCTGCTTGGGCAGAATTGTTGAAACGTTGTAAGAGATTAGCTGCACTATACGTAGTACTGGATGAGGTACCAGTACTGCCGAAGTCATAGGAAGCAACTTTTACATATTCTCCAGTAGTACTGCTGCCATCAGTGACTGTGACTTGACATATTGCAGTATCACCACCATTAGTGGCTGTAATTGTTGTAGAACCTGTACTTAATGCAGTGATGGTAACATTTACATTATTTGCTGTTGTTGTTTTATCCAAACTGACAACACTGTCATCATCTACTGACCAAGTAATATTGCCATTTGCATTTCTACCAGAGATAGTAGCAGTTTCACCAACTTCTAAATTTAACTGTGTATTAGAAATGCCAAACACAGGATTAACTGTTGACGAACCAATTGTGTCAGTTGATGGTGTGGCATAAGTACTAGGTGTTGAATTGTAGTTACCATTGGCATCTACTGTTCCCCAAATAGCGTTCGCCCAACTTGGGAAATCGATAAATGGATTTCTATTATTTGTGAAATTCTTATAGCAAAGATTGTTTCTATGAATCTCAAATTCATCTGGTGGATCGATTTCATTCCATTTAAGTAAATCTTGAATGATACCCATCTTACCGGTTCTAGTTGCTGATGATTGGTAACCACTATTTTGCCAAGAAGTTACATCGTTAACGATTTCAAGGTTTGGATTACCAGCATCAATTCCATCTGAATCGCTACCAGATAAATAGTTATATCTAGCGGCCATATAGAAAATAGCTCTAGCAATATCGCCTTTATCAGAATCCTGTGGTTCAAATACTGTTACTGATCCACCAAGCGTTTTAGAAAACCCTTTCAAGTTTCCTGATAAGGTAGAAGCATAATCTCCAGCATCATCATAGGTTTTTGTTGTATCAACATATCCGTAGTAATAGTTACTATGAGTATCACCGTTAACTCTTCCGTTTCCTGCCCAGAGATGCATTAAATCACCTCTAGCACCAGCGGCTGGAGACTCGTTTTGAAAACCGCAAGATTTAGCCCAAAGGTGTTCTTGATTGATTCCCCATTGAACTTGATTGTGGTTCCCCCATGCTCTTTGTTGATTTTCGACATTTCGATTTACATATAAAGCATGGATGTATGGATTAGTTCCAACATTGGAATTACTTGTTCCGTAAACATAACCAGTAATTATATTTGTTTGAGCATTATATCCACTTATGGCAGAGGCAGGAGATTTCACCCAGTCTCTATCAACAATTTCATATGCTTTCCATACTGCTGTTGTGGCACTGCTTCCATATGAAAGATATTTTTGATCATTCTTAAGAATAGGTTTTAAATTCTTCAATAAATTAGTGCCTTTTCTCTCGTTTGCAGAAAGACTGTTTAAAGAAGAATAATAGCTCCTAATGTCGGATTCACTGGCATCATTTAAATCTATAGTTGTTGGAACGGACCTAACAGAATAACTACTTGCGTCAACTTCAGTATGTGGCATATTGGCGTTAACAATTAAACCAACACCTAAAGCAAAAACAGTAGATAAAGCAGCAATTCTAATTGTATGTTTATTCGTTTTCATATTTTAATAATGTCACTCTAGTGAGCACTTTATAATATAACTAATATTTTAGTTTTCCAAGATATTAATAATTTTTGTTAGGATTTATCAATACAAAAAGTTTATTTATGTATTTCTTTTTTTCTTCTTAAAAACAAAGGTGGCGCACCAACAAAGTACACCACCATTAGTTTATTATGGTTTTGTTTTAGATTTTCGGTGAAAACCTAATTGAGTGTTAAATGAGGTTTAATCTTCCCCTCCAAGGCCGCCACCTTCTCCGTATTCATCAAAGCTGGATGTGGTGATAATGTCATCCTCTTCAGAGAACAAGATGATGGTTAATTCTGGTTTTTTAAATTCTTTTTCCATATAGTTAACACTCCTTTTTAGTTGACAGCAAAGTATTCTAATGATTCATAAGCTGGATCAGATTGACTTGTTCTAGCTAATGCAGCAGTAGCAAGATGCTTTGCTGATTCTGATGTTTCTTCTAAGAAAATGATTTCAGTTGCGGTTCTAACATAGGCAACTGCTGAATAGTATGTTGTAAGAGCATTGGTGACATTCTTGCGAATAGTCCATGTGTAGTAAACATCAGATGTGTTAATACCATTAAATGCTTTTTGTTCGTCAGTTGCAATAGTTGGAGCTGCAGAGCTATAGAATCTTCTAATATCTGTTTCGCCATTTTGTGCGCCACAGAGATATTCTAAAGCATCATCGATATCGTCGTTTAAAAGTTCTAATGCAGCTTCGTAATCTTCTTCAATAGAATTTGCGCGACCATCTGATTCGGTGAGTAACACACCATATTGAACAACACCTAATTCATTCCATAAAGCTTGGCTAAGGAATCCACCAAATCTAATTTTAACGTTGTCGTACGTATATGTTTCACCAACTTGTTGATAATCATAAGCTAAAGCAGAAAGTGTTTTTACATCTTGGACTTGCTCTTTAGCAGTCAATGCTTCCCATTCAAAATTGATTTGAGTGAGATACATCGCACCGCTATGAGATCTAATACCAACATATCTGTAATTACCAGAAATAATAGCTGTTGTTTGGTAATTGTTTGAAGATGTATAAGCAATTTCACCAACTTTTGTTCCTTGTTGAGCGCTATTTCCATATAGGTCAGTAGCAGCTGTATATGGCGTATTTTTGGCATAGATATCTAAAGTTCTTCCAACGTTGCCATTTTCAGTTGTATCCCAAGTAATAACCACTTTTCTAATTTTACCGCCAGAGACAGTCGAAACAATGCCGGAATTTGAATTGCTTGATCTAATTTGAATAGCTCCTTTAGTACTGGTAGTACTATTGCCAGCATAAACGGCATCTGTTGTTGTGCCATCTAAATCAGACCAGTCACCATAACCTGATTGATTAATATATGAAGCAATAAATGTATCTGTTGGTGGAATAAGTTCGAAATTAACGGTAACTGATGTAGCAGCATTTATTTCAAATGTGTCGCCAGGATTTTTATTAATGCCACCAACGGTGTAATCCTTAATGCGGTAGCCGCTTTCTGCAGTAATACCGGTTAAACTATTAAATGGAAGCAAGGTATATGTGCCAGCATAATTTCCATTGTGGGCGTATGAACCATTACCATTTGTTCCAGCGGTATAAGTGACGGTAAATGTTTCGTCTTCTTCCCACCAAGCCAAATAGTCAATGTTACCGGTGACCGCTGGAGATGTCTCTCCTTCAGCATAGAAATGGTCGCCATCGGATGTCCAACCGATAAAGGTGTGGTGTGCTTTGGTTCCTGCTGATGGGAACACAAATGTTTGTCCTTCTAAAATGCTCATATTCTCTGTTGTAACAGAACCGCCATCTGAATCAAAAGTTACAGTATAGAAAGTACCAACTGGTCTTTCGATAAATGTGACTTGCTTTGTTGCATCATTGTATCCGATTGCGGATGCTTTAACTGTTACCGTGCCTGGTCCTCCAACAGAAATAACACCAGATGAAGAGACGGCTGCATTAGAAGCAGTTGTGCCAGCACCTTCGACGATGTCCCAAGTTACTGGAGTAGCTGCATTAGAAGAAACTGTAATTGTTTGATCATCATATGCAGATTCAGCAGAAGCTGTAATTGTTTGATTTTCTAAAACAGGTTCCCAATAGAACGAGATGGAAGCCGGATAAATAGCACCAGATGGATATAAAGAAACGTGTCTATTATTTCCAGAAATCGCAACAATTGTATTTGCTTCGTTTAAAGTCTTGGTTTGAGAAGTTCCTGTGTTAGCAATAGCGGAATTACTATAAGCATTGTTTCCTACATAAACGGTGAAATTCTTGCCGTTAGCATTTCCCCATGTAACGCTTACTTTTCTAATATATCCATAGCTAGCAGATGTAGCTATGCTTCTATTCTTTGGACTACTATAGGTATTGAATTGCATGTTGGTTGAGTTTTTAGCAGAATATCCAACATACGTTGCGCCAGATGCTCCTAAGACAGAAAACGCAGTGTATTCTGTTCCTGTCGCTGTCAAATCTGAAGCGGTAATTGTGTCGACAACGTATTCAGGCATTGTGAATTGAACCGGGGAACAATAATCAGAATCGAGATATCCTGAATCGTTGCCCTTTGCTTTTAATTTGAATGTATAATTTCCAGCAGTTAAAGGTAATGAATTTACATCAAATGATGTTGCGTTCTTGGCAATATTACCAGTTGTTTCATTAGGAGTTGTGTTAATAGAATAAGCATAACCATTGTTATTCTCAACATTAGTCCAACTAAGAACTGTTCCGTTAGCAACAAGATTTGTTGGAGCATCTAATTGGGTTGGTTCTGGTGGTATTTCTCCACCGTTTCCAACATAATACATGTAAGCATCGGCATAACTATCATTCGCTGTATAAGCTCTAAACCCGCTGCTGTTGTATTGCAAAAATTGAGTTGAGGAATAATAAATCAGACCATCCGCATCAATGCTAAAGTTTGTGCTACTTGTCGCGTGGAATGTCGCCTTGTTATTAGCAGACATATAAATATATCCACTATCAGCATTGGAAATTGTGAAAGAATTGGCTGTTCCTGTAACAGTAAATTCGAGCCAATCATTTGCGGTTGAACTCGTTCTTATCCAGTTACTATCGATACCACTCACGTATTCGTTTGCGGTATTTTTTCTAATTGCTACGAGTCTACCACTGGCAAAATTTGCACTTGTAACCTTATCGCAAATAGCATCTGATAAAGCAGCATCAACCTCTTTTGCTTCTTTAGCGGCATTAATGCCAACAGCACCACCAATCATCATGGCGAAAGCCAACGTTGCGCCAATGATTTTTGTAATGAAATTATTTTTCATTAAATTTCTCCTTTCGTGAAAAATACCCTATTCGGGATAGAAATTGGTATATTTTCACTCAAAAAATTATTTGTGAGTAGTATAGCAGTAACGGAGCTATGTAGAGACGGTCAACCATACTATGACCTTATACTCAATTTCCATTAATAATCATATGAAGAAAAAACTAAGGTATCAATAAATATATTTATTATTTTTAAAAAATGGTGTGGCTTTTTATCGATAATGTAACACCTATCGAAAAATATTGTTTATAACAAAAGCCAATAATTATAATATTGTCTAGAAATAATCTGCTTTTTGTTTATTTAATTAGAAGATTATATATAAACGCATAATAATTTCCCCAAAGGAGGAATGATTATATGAAAAAGTTATCGATGTTAGTGCCACTCCTAACTGTTTCTCTACTAACTGGTTGTAATAGAACAATTCAGATGGACCGTATTTATATAGATACATGGCTAAAGAATATTGATGATTACTCTATAGATAGAGGATACTTTCAAGTTTATCCAACTACAGATTTGCCAAAGAATATCTCTGAATATGATATACCTTGGTATAAAGACTATGATAACTATATTATCAAGCTAATTAGAGATAACTTAACCACCACTACCGCTAAAAAGATTAAGAATTCAACATATAGTGAAACATATATTTTCTATCTACTTAACGATCGTGAACTAAATAGTGGGTGTTTTATTTATGTCTTTGAAAACTATGTCATGACCTCATATCAAGTATGGAACCCACATTATAAACGTTACGATGATTTCAAAGACTATTATCCATTAGAAAAAGAAAACTATGAAAAGATGGTAAAAACCACTAAAGAAAGAAGACAATATCTTTCTGACCAAAGAGAAGCTGGAGAAATCAAATAATAGGAAAATGTAAAGTTAATCCTGACAACAAAATGTACGATTCAAATACCGTCATGGTAGAAGGGACAACTTTACATCCCCTATAATCGATATCGAAAAAAGTGAGGAACAGTGTATGAAAAAGTTATTGTTATTACCACTACTAGTTATGTCCATGCTCGTGGGCTGTAATGAAAATGGATCAAATGATAAACAAGAAGAAAAAATCTACACTCCAGTTGAATGGTTAGAAAATACAAATGAGTTTGAAAACGAATTACAATACTACGTCGGTGGAGGAGACCATTCTACTGATTACGGTAAAGAAGTCGCAGATAGAATGTTAAAAAGATTCGAATTCGAATTTAAACATCCTCGTAAAATTGAAACAGTTAACTATAACGACTTATTCACATATATCGTTAAAAAGAATATTGAACCATATACACAATGTACTTTCTATTTCCACGAATATACAGTGCAAACTCGCGCGATAGGCAGAATTAATAATCAGCAATTTGAACAATGCGCAGAATATGATTGTTACTCATCTTATCACATTGTTTCCTTATTAACTTTTGCCTCTAAAAGATATGAAGAAACATACAGCATCGTAAAAGGAGAATACGATGCAGCGAAAGAATATGCGACATTAGATAACTTCTATAAAGAAATAGAAGAATCCACTGCTAATCCAATCGCCAAATTCAGCAATGTTACTAAAGAAGATGTTAACCATGCCTTATTAGATGATTTTAAAGATTTATTAAGAATTAAAGATACGCCTATATATTCAGTGGATAGAGATCCTTTTATGTCATACGGTCTAAATGAGAATTTTATGTTAACGTTCCATCTAGGTTATGAGGATGTTCCTGTCGCTACATTAGAGTATAAATTCCAAAGCTCATTAAATTTCACTGGTTCAGTTCATTCCTCCTATGAAGTTTCTCGTGAAAAGCTTGATAACATCATTAAGAAAATCACTGTTTCCAATAGCTAATGAAAGGAAGGATATATAGATATGAAAAAGATTATTCTCTTACCTTTAATGGTCTTGCCTCTATTAACAGGCTGCAATCTAAAACAACCAAAATTCTCTTTAGAAGACTGGTTAACAGATATCAAAGAAGGAACACCAACTTTCTTTGATATGTATAACGTGAAAAATGAAGATGGCACAAATCATCCTGGAAACTGTTTTAGTGATTATGGATATAAGCTTGCTGGAATCATTATGGAAAACAGTGCTAATAAGTCTTTAAATATGCTTTCTCCTGGATCAAATAAACCACACATTAGATATTCAATAAGTCGAGAAATGGGTGATTTCTATCGCGTACAGATTCTTATTTTCGAAAACGCTATAATGATGAATGCAGAAGGTTATGACAAAAACAATGAATATATTACTGAATCTACGAATTATAGCATTCCAAAAGAAGATAGTAAGAAAATCATGGATGAAGCCATTAAATGGTGGGATGAGATGGATGAGTTAGCCGATGAAGCCCACTATGCAGTTTATGAAGAAATGGGCCAAGAGAACTTCTGTAACTATATTGAGAATTTAAATACCGCTCCTTCTGTTATCCGCTACAAGAAAGAGAAGAAAGATACAGATCTTAGTTTATTAGATGATATTAAAGACTTTGTGATGATAGAAAAAGATGATGACTATCTCTTCCTTAATGATGGTGTGGTGACATACGGCATTGAAAACGACTATGTCATGGAGATAGGTAGAGATCCTTCTAATAAGTTACCTGTTGCTCAACTAGTAAAGTACTATCATAACCCAGCACTACTCATGGATTATGATGAATTGATAGAATGTAGAGTGGCTTATTCCATTAGCGAAGAAAAGCTCATTAATTTCTTGAATAAAGTACAAGCTATGTAAAAGAAAAGGCACTGGTTGATTCAGTGCCTTTTTTGTTTTGTTTTAACTATTTATTAGTGTTAACGTTTGGTCTATTTTGACCCCATTGTTTTTCAAGGTAGTTAATACGTTTGGATAACCATGAAACAGTTTCATCTTCAGCTTCTTTATATTGAGATGGATTTTTGAATGGATTTCTAATTTCATCGAAGTTGTTTGGTGGTTGGTGAGCAGCGTCATTACGTGGCCACTTTTTGTGGTTGTATTGAATTTCACCATCATATTCCGCCCAGAATGTCTTAACCATATGGAACATATCTTCAAATAATTCAGCGTTTCTTAATTGATTCCATTTGGCTTTAACCATGGTTTTGAAGAAGTCTAATTTACTGAATAAATATAACCAAGTGTTATATGTGTTATTGCAGTATTCATCACCATCACCGTTGATGTATAAGCCATTTCTATTACCGAAGTTACTATCGAAATCCCATGGGTTATCAAATCTTAACTTCTTATCACCATTAGGAGTGTTGTCATAAGACATATAGAATGACGAATAGCCTAAATCTGGTGGGATACAGACAGCGTTGATAATATAGCCATCAACCCAAGCGTTTAAGTTGAAGTGTTGATTCATGACTTCTTGCACTGTTTTGGAAGAAGTAATGACTTGGTTACTATCATTGATTTCTTTGGCTTTTTTATTAATCGCGGCTTCATAAAGAACTTGGTAAGAAGCTTCCACTCTATCTCTAATAAAGGAGAGTTGGTTACTATTACTTGTCTTAGTAGCGCCACTATTTGGCGCACCATTACTAGCAACACTACTATAGTCTGCTTGGCAGTGTTTATCTGGTTCTGTGCAGTCAGTGATATCAGAGTTCATTGTGTATGTATAAACTTGACCTGTTGCTAAGGAACCACTTGGACGACCTTGTTCAATCTTTGGAGAATATCTAACTCTAAATGTTGGATCACCATCAGCACCTTTAGCTACTTCACTAGCTTCATCACGTGAACCCGCACTATCGGCATAGTGGTCTAATTCAAAGCAGTAGCCAATATCAACACCAGTATAGCCTTCAGCAGGTTCTGCTAAGTCGATTCTACCGGTCTTTGTTTCTTTTTGTTCTGCTAAGTAATATAAGCCCCAATATTCATCGTTAAGGTAAACAGTAACTGGTGTGAAATCACTAACCCAGACTTTATCGCCATCACTGACGACACCTTTGGACATGTATAAGCCTAAGGCAGTTCTACATAAGGTAGTATCTTTAGCATCCGCTAATAAGACCCATTTCTTATATTTTTGGCCACCGTTAAGGCCAAGCATATTGACCTTACCACCAAATTTAATTCTGAAGCCCTTCTTAGACCAGTTAGCGGTTTGGTTACCTCTAACTTTCATTGTGCCTTGAACAGCTTGTGCAAACTTATATTTGTCTGGACAATTTTCAATTGTGAATTTACCAGAGACTTCTGGTCTAACTAAGTCACTCTTTGTAGCAACTGTGGCAAAGTTAGCGTTTGGATCGTTCTTATCAAATGTGAACTTAATTTGTGGTAACTTTGGCACGTATTCTTCAATCTTAGAACTACTAATTGTGGAAGAACTTTTTGAAGAAGAACTACTTTTGCTACTGCTACTAGAAGATTTGCTTGAAGAATCTTTACTACTTGATTCAACTGGTTTACCACTTGTGGACGATGGATCACTTGAGGCAGGTGAAACTGCACAGCCAATAGCCATAAATGGTATTGCTAGAAGAGTAAGACGTTTAAAAATACTTTTCATGCTTAATATAAATCCTTTCTTACTTTGTATAGGAAGGCATGAACAAATGTCTATACCTTCATATGCTTATCAAGAATGTTTCTTGCTAGCATATATTTTACACTATATATGTGTATAATAATCAACTTTCACTTAAATAAACTATAAATACGGCTTAGCAGTTTTGTAATCTATTAACGTCTAATTAGCGAGGAGAGTTCAAAACATATGAAAAAGAAATTGTTCCTTATTCCTTTGACATTAATGTGTGCATTAGTGAGTGCCTGTAATCCTGGTAGTTGGTTTGAGCCAAAAGAAGTAAGTCCTATTTATATCGATCAATGGTTAGAGAACGCGGAAGATCCAAGCACTACTCCTAATCCCGCTGAATTCTATTATGTAGAAAATGGTAAATCATATCCTTACATGGATGATTATGGTTTAAAAGTTAGAGATATTATCAAAGACGGAGTAACTGGCTCGCCAAAAAGCAGCAATGGAAACATTCATAAAGGTGATATAGATTACGTTGGTTATTTTATTAGAAGTTATGTTGGTCGATTAACGTATTGTAATATCCGAGTCTTTGATGACGGTGATATTGTGACTGAAGCCGGAGGTTCTGGTTGGGGTGCCCCTAAAGATCAATACTTTGTCTATAGTGTTGGTACCAGTATCACTTCTGAAATCATTAGTAAGACTAAAGAAAGATACACTGAGTTAGATAACGCTTTTAATGAAGAATATGAAAAAGCTAGAGAAGAAGCATCTTTAGATAAGTTCTTTAAGAGTATCGAAGAAGCGGACACTAAAGCTTATGTTTCATATGAAGATGAAGCGCACAGTGTACATAACTTCCACGATGATGATGGATCAATACTTGCTGAATTGAAAGAACTGGAATATGAAGCGAAAGATAGAAAGTTTAGTGTGCCATGCTTACCAATGTTTAAGTACTATCTCACTGATGATTGGATACTTAATATCTACTGGGGTGCTGAAGGGGTTAACTATGATATCGCTTCAATTGATTACATTAGTAAAGAACAGCCTAGTTCTTATTACACAAGACACTATCTCTACTACTATTCCATCAATCAAACAAAAGCCAAAGCTTTAATAACACGCATTTCTAATAATTAATGGTTTTGTCACTGCCATATTAATAAAAAAGAGATTGGGCGCCACCTCAATCTCTTTTCTCTTCACTTGTGTAATCTAGAAGAGGAACATCATTTTCATCTTTGTTCTCTTCTTTAGGTTCTTCCGGTTTTTCTTTTTTCTTTTCTTCTTTACCAAAAGCTTTATCAGCAGTTCCTTCAACAGCGGAACCAAACGATTTACCCGCTTCACCGAAGGCTTTACCTGTTTCTCTCCAAGCATTGCTCACTTCTGTATGACCATTGCTTTCAATCATATTCTCATCATCGGTAAAGACTGTTTTCATTGTTTTACCTAAGGCTTTACCAAAATTCGCAAAAGCTTTGCCTGTATTTTTACCTGTTGATTTCCATTTTTCTTTTACCGCCATGATATTTCCTACCTTCCAAATAATACTCTACCTAATCTAATATGTGTAGCGCCTTCACTTACCGCTACCTTATAGTCATTACTCATACCCATTGATAGATATGGTAATTTGATATTAAATTCTTTTTGAATTTCTAACTGTAATTCTTTTAGTTTTCTAAACTGATTATGAAGGCTTTCTATAGAGGAGTTGGAGACCGCCATCATCATAAGACCAACAATATTAATGTTTTTATATTCTAAACAGTTCTTTATAAAGTTTTTAACTTCATAATATGGTACACCATTTTTGTTTTCTTCTAAGTTAATAGATACTTCGATAAAACAGTTTAAAGGAGCGACACGGTACTTATTTATCAACTTAGCGAGCTCTAAAGAATCTAACGAATGTAGATAATCAATCTTATCTAAAACTAGATGTGCTTTATTCCTTTGTAAGTGACCGATGAAATGCCATGAGATATCTAAATCTTTAAGAGATTCGTATTTCTCTAAAAATGCATCCACTCTATTTTCACCAAAGTTAGTAACACCATTAGAATATAGTTCTCGTAAGTCATCGCTAGTGCCATACTTAGTGGCCGCTACTAAGGTGATATCTTTAGGTAATGTTGCTAAGAATTCTTTAATATCTTTTCTAATCATCGTAAAAGTATTCTACAACATAAGAAGAAATCTTCAACTATGTATCAGTTGAGAAATAACTGACAAATAAATTATAATAAGTTCAGATGTAGAGAATACTTTTTATGAAAAATACATTTAAAATAATTGCTTTTTTAACATTGTTTACTATCGCTAGTTGTAGTCCTAGTGTTGTTACCTTTACTACTAGTGGTCCTATATCTAGTGGTCCTATATCAAGTGAGTCCACTTTCACAAGTAGACCAAAAATTCCAGGCTATAGTAAATACACTTTAAAAGAAGGTGTTACTGATGTATCTGACTTTAATGGTGCTCCTTGGTTAAATGTGCAAAGGAAAGGTGTCATTAATAAAATCGAAAAGCCATCACTTAAAGATGACTTCTATGCATACGCTAATTATGAATATCTACAAAATATAGAACTTTCAGAAGGTATGGCTAGAAACGGTGGCGTAGCAGTCGCTAATGATAATACAGTGGATGATTGTTTAAACGCTATCTATGATGATCCTAAGACTGGATTACCTGCTATTAATCAAGCGGTACGCTTTGGTAGTAAAGATATAGTTAAGCAAGAAATAAATAGACTATACAACTTATCTCTTAATGAATCGTTGGCACTATTCAATAGTGGTTATATCTTTAAAGGTTTCTCCAAATTAGTGGTTATCGATAATAGAGATAACACTGGTTTCAAAGTGTCCATGTTAACACAGAATTCAACTGGCCTCTCTTCTAAGTGGAACACCCCTAACTTACTACGCTTAGCGAAATCAAAAGGTATGGGTGCGGTTATTGAAGAATTAAATTTATTAAACACATTATATGGAAACACTAGCTACTCTAAGAGTGAGATGAATCAAATAGGAACTAAGTTTGAAGAGCTATCATCTTCTAACGGTTATCAAGATGTGACATGTAAAGTTAAAGAACTTAAAAATAAATACGGAAATAGTATTAAGTTTTATGTAGCTTTAAAAGATATCGGCTTTGATGAAGAGACCACTATTTCTATTGATGCATATACTGATGCCTTTTTAACAAGATTATCTGGATATATAAATACTGATCCTACCTTTATAAGTAAGTTATTAGCCCTTAACTGTATTTTAAGCAGTAGGTTTTATTTAGGTTGGGAAGATTATCAAGACTTCATGAATAGACTTAAGAATGGTTATGTTGGTGTTTTGCTAGTTAATAACTTTAGTGATGAAACAGCACTTCTAGAATTTGTGGAAGATTATTTCTTAGATGAATATTCTTGTCGTTTATATATCGATAGATACATTAAAGAAGAAAGCAAACAAAAAGTCGCTAATATGATTAACGACATCAAAGCGGAATATCGTCAGTTGTTCCAATCTTATACATGGTTAAGCGATCAAACAAAAACCGCTGTCATTGATAAACTTGATGCGATGAAATTTAATATCTTCTACGAAGAAGATAACAGTGGTTTTTCAATTGGTAACATCGATTATAGTAATTTAAATGTCATTCAAGCTATGGATAAGATGGAAGACTATATCGTAGGGTCTATCGCTAATGGTAGTCGTTATACATTTAAATCAGGCTTACACTTCCCACCTTATTACACAGATGCTGGATATCAATCTGGAAAAAACACATTCTTAATTGGTCATGGTGAAGGTGCATCATATTTAAATAAAGAAGACTTATGTGATGAAGAACTATATGCCTATATGGGTACAGTTATTGCCCATGAAATAACTCATGGTTTTGATTCCACTGGTTCAACATATGATAAAGACGGTAAGAAAAACGAAACATGGGCTAGTGAAGATAGAGAAAAGTTTAATGATAAAGTTTTAAAACTCAGAAACTATATGAGCGAAAACTTGGTGGTCTTAAATGATTATCCAACTAGTGGTAGTAACTGGGATAAAGAAGTGACCGCAGATATGGGTGGTCTTAAGCTTGCCTGTTTAGTGGCTAGTCAAAAGCAGAACTTTGACATGGATAAATTCTTTAAATACTATGCCCACTACTTCGCATATATAGCGACAGATGAATATATTATCAATACCATTAACGGTACTCATCCGATTGGTTATTTAAGAGTGAACTTTATTCTTTCTCAATCAGAAGAGTTCATTGATTACTACAGCATAAAAGAAGGGGATATGATGTACACATCCCCTGATAATATCGTGGCTATTTGGTAACTCTTTCGTGGGTTCTATAGTATTCCGCTTTATTGGAATACATACGTTCATCAGAAAGTTTTAATAAATCTTCCAATCCTTTATGGCCGTTCTTTTGATAGCTATAACCAATAGAGCATGTATATTTAGTTTTACTAACGTATTCGTTAATTCTTTCGATTAATTTAATAACTTCTTCTTCACTATTCTTACGGCAAACAATAGCAAATTCATCACCACCCATACGGTAAGCGGATTGACTAATCTTACAGGCTTTTGTAAAGCAAATAGCAAGAGTCACTAAAGCTTCATCGCCTGCAGCGTGACCATATGTATCATTAACGACTTTTAAGCCATTCATGTCCATAGAAACAATCGCAGTGATATCTTTAAATGATCTGCTTGCTTCAGCATAGTAGGCTTGTCTATTTAATAAGCCTGTTAAGGCGTCTTTCTTTGTTAACTGTAAGATTGAGAAAACGTAATAGATTAATAACGCAATAGCGATTGTTGGACAGAATAATTGTGAGAATTCTTTACCGAATATAAATGGGAAGACCACACATGATAAGAAAGATAACGATAAGAAGATAATTGGAATAATCTCAATAAGACGTTTATTACTACGTTTGATAAGAATATAGATTAAGAAAGCACAGTATAAACCAGCGACAATAAATGGAAGATAGCCTAAAGGACCAGGACCTCTCACTAATTTGCCATTTTCATCTAAGCCAAAGATGATACCAGTAAAGATAGAAATGATATCGATAAGCAAGAGAGCGGCGGCTGGGATAAAGACAAAGCCTTTAGCCTTCTTCACAAGCGCGAATATAACGTGCGCTAGCATTAATGGAGTAGCGCTATATCTAATCGACATTAAGATAAGACGCAATGTGTTATATTGGGCTTGGCCTTCATAATAGAACTCAACAAAAACAACAATAGATAAAAGGAATACTTCACCAACGAGGAAGTATAAACGCTTCGTGGATCTATTGTCTAAAAACGCTGTGGTAATTAACACAACGATAAAAGCCACGACGATGAGTATTAGTACCCAGTTATATAAAAGATAATCGTGAAGCATCTCCATAGTGTATTACCACTATAAGATAACATGAATAATTGTTTTACTCTAGAATAATCCACTCACCTGTGGATGCATCAAAGCCAACTTCTACTTGGCAGCCAAGATAACCATCAGCTCTGCTGTGGCAGTGTTTTGTGAGGACTTTCTTAGTTTCATAGTCTGATTCAATGACGACATAGAAACCCACAAAAGTTCCGTAGCGGCCACGATTAAATGTTTCACAGTCCACCACTTTTCCTCTTTTAACTTTTTCAAAAACAACGTTTTTATAATGAATATATTTCGCTAAGTAATAGATGATAAAGGGAATGGAAGTTAGTGAAAGGATAATTGGAAAAATAGTTGCTCTTGGAACATCATTAAAAGCAAAAGCAAGAGCCACAAATATGAGGATAAGAGGAATGAGAACAGCAGAAAAGATAATTAGGTTCTTTTTATAGTATCTTTCAGCGGCATTTTTCCTTTTCATATTTTCACCAGATATATTATCAATATAAAAATGTAAAAAATCTACATATATCGGTAACTTTTTATTAGTTTTATATTACTACGTATTTTTAGGTCATTTTTAGGCAATTAAACAAAACCATGAAAGTGTAAGTATCATTTCGAAAGTTGGTCTATTTTTAGGTTTATTTTTTTCGTTATAATTCAATCGTGAAGAAAAATTTTGACGGTCTAATTAATTACCTATTCTTTTGTGGTCTTCCACATAAAGACTATAACGAAGTAAGACCAATTCTTTGGGCAAGAAATAGACGTATATTAAGAATTACATCCATATTAAGCGCGATATTGGGCTCTATCCTTTTAATTGTCTATGCGATTAAGCAAACTGGTAGCCTATTGCCTTATATCTTTTTAACCACGGGTAGTATTGTTATCTATCTAGTGGTCATGATTTTCGGTAGAAGATTTAAGAATGCTTACTTCTCTTTCGCAGTTTGTTATGGACAGATGGTCTTAACTATTATCTATGCAGTTTTATTATCAATCGATCCCGCGAATGCGGCAATTCCAGCGACAAGTGTCGTAGTTTTTATCGCATTACTACCAATCGCGATTGATGATAGGCCAATTAGAATGTATGGCTATATGATTTGTGAATGTGTTGGTTATTTAATTATCTCTTCATACTCCAAAACACCTGATGCTTTTTATTTAGATTTGGTTAACTGCATCACATTTACATTAATTGGTATCATCATCTATTCTGTAGTGTGCTATAGAAACGTTAAAGAATTATCTCAAGGCGTCCGTATTGAAAAGATTCAAAATAACTTAATTACCACTTTAGCCACTGCGGTTGAAGAAAGAGATCAATGTACCGGTGGCCATATTGTGAGAACTGAAGAATATGTCTCCAAACTAGTGGATAAAATTAGAAAGAAAGAAAAGTATTCTAAGTTGCCACGTTTATATTTTAGAAATGTCGTGATGGCGGCACCAATGCATGACTTAGGTAAGATTAAGATTCCAGATCATATTTTAAATAAGCCAGGAAGATTAACTCCTGAAGAATATGAGATTATGAAGAAGCATAGTGAATATGGTGCACAAGTAATTCAAAGTAGTATGAGAAACGTTGATGATGATTCTTATATTGATGTGGCGATTAACATCGCTAAATATCATCATGAAAGATATGACGGTACCGGTTATCCAGAACAATTAAAAGGTGAAGATATTCCTTTAGAAGCGCGCATTATGGCGCTTGCGGATGTCTATGACGCTTTAATAAGTAAAAGACCATATAAAGAGGCCTTCTCCAAAGAAAAGGCCCTAGAAATTATTAAGGATGGAACTGGTACGCAGTTTGATCCTGAACTCGCTCCAATATTCATTGAAGTGGTTCAACAAAGCTGTTAATCATTTAACAAGTTTAAACTCGTTTCTTTCTGCAGCGAGTTTTTTATGTGCCCAGATGACGAGGACTAACATGCCAACGTTTTCAAGTAAGCTGAGAACTAAACTATACCAATATTGTGGAATAATGTGAGCGTAGAAGGAAGGACTGCCATATTCATAATTCTTTTCTCGAATATACATGCGTGTGTAATAAACAATACTAGAAATATTTATGCAAAGGTTAAGGGTGGTAAATAAAGCGAGTAAAACAATAATTAACACCACAACCGCTTTTCTAGATTCTTTCTTTCTAAGAGCAGCATTAAGACTAAAGCCAAACGCTACACCACTCAAACCTAAAACTGTAAAAGCAATAACACCATAGATAATAACGGCATAGATTGGTTTCATGCCCGCCATGGAATCATAAAAATTTACATTAGATACCCCATTAATGAAATTATAAAGCCAAGAGATGCCAGATAATAGCATACTAACACTGACTGCCATCAATATTGCGGTTCTCCAGCTTGTGATACGTTTATTCTTAAATGGAGAAGGAACATCTTCTACTACTGTTTCTTCTTCATGGTTATTTCTATTTTTATATGGTTGCTGATTTAATACAGCCTCTAAGACTTTTTCATCTTCTAAATCCACTGATTCATCAAGTAAAGCGTCAAAGGAAACATCAAAGACTTCCGCTAAGTCTCTAATATTATCTAACTTAGGTTCAAACTTACCGTTTTCCCAATCAGAGACTGTTTGACGAGAGATACCATCTTTATTGACTCTAGATAAACTATAGCCTAATTGTTCTTGTGATAAACCGCGTGCTTTTCTAAGGATTCTTATTTTATCGAATAGTTTCATACCACCATTCCTCCATTCGCTGTCAATTATAAGGAATGTAAAGTTCACCCTTCTACCAAGCCACCACTTGAATTTGCATAAAAATTTGTCAGGTTTGACTTTACATACCCCTAAAATATAACGATAAAGCCACAAAAATAAAATAACGGACGTTTCCATCCGTTACATTTTTAGTTAATTATAAGAGTTTATTGAATTGTTCTGTTCTTACCGGCCTTTTTACCGAAGTACATCTTTTCATCAGCGAGTTCGACCCACTTCTCTAAAGTCATATCCTTTTCATAATGGGCAACACCCACAGTGACAGTGATGCGATGCTCATGACCTTCGAATTCAAAGACTTCTTCTTGGATAGCTTTTCTAAGAGCTTCTAATCTTTCAAAGTTATTTTCTTCTTTTAAGACGACGACAAACTCTTCACCACCATAACGGCAGACAAATTCATCCTCTAAAATTGTAGTGGTAATTTCTGCGACTCTTTTGAGGATATAGTCACCGGCAACATGACCATAATCATCATTAATGGCTTTAAAGTAGTCGATATCAAAAAGGGCTAAAACTTTAGAGGACTTATTATCTAGTTGATAGAAGTAATCATATAAACCATATCTATTGCTGATTTCTGTTAATTCATCAGTTCTAGATTCGTTAATAATCTTCTTTTCAAGAGATAAGGTATATCTTAAGAAGACAAATAGATAGAATGTCACAAAGAGGAACACCACGACAATGTGAATGGACACTAAAGTGATTGATAACCATTTATCAATGATAAAACGTGGATCACGGAAATTATCAACGACGAATATCACTACGTAAATGACTAAAGATATGCCTGCCCAAGCAATAGATCCTTTAAGATTCTTTGTCTTAGAGAAATAAGAAGTGAAGAATGATACAACACATAAGCCAATTAAATAGAAATGGAAGCCAGTATGGAAACCAATTAATAATGTTGTACCAATAATAAAGGCAAAGAACTCATTACCGCATAATAAAGCATATGGGTAGTACTTTCTCTTCTTAATAAGGAAATAAAAGAATGTATAAATCAAAATAGAAGCAGCGTCTATCCATACCAGTGGATAAAGTCCTGCAATAAGGAAAAGAACTAGATAAACGACACGTAAAATTAAATAAGCAGTGTTAGCGATGTAACATGTTTGTTTAATTGTCTTGTAATGGTTTTCAGTGTTGTCTAGAAAGGACATAAACGCTCCTTTTATAAGATTACATTATACATGAAAAATACTATCGGGGAATATGCCCGCGTAATATATGTGAAATTCAGCACAAAAGTGACATACTCCCACCACTTAAAGAAGTGGGGGCTTCTTGCTTATATACGTTAAACGTTATCTTTTATCTGCTACCAGGTATCCCACCAAGTATGCCAATAACAGAAGCAATCATCATGCCTATAGCCACGATTAGAGATATCGTAAACAGCCATTTTGTCGATGACGTGTATTTCTTTTTGAGCATGAAAACGATAGATAAGATAAAGATAACGAGATTAACTCCAAGAGAAATACCCGATGTGACGTATGAGTCGCCCTCTTCTCTGATGTATAAGCTAAATATCATTATTCCCACACTCAAGATGACAAATATAATTGGTAAAACAATATTGTTCTTATCACCTTGTTTAGGAGGTTCTTCGATAAAGCCAACTTCTTTATCTTGAAGCAAAGCTTCTTTTTCTTTTCTAAGCTTTTCCAATTCCGCTTTTTCCGCTTCGATTTGTTTTTGAATGTCGGATTTCTCAGCTTCCGCTTGTCTTTGTTTTTCTTCTTCTAAGGCTTTAGCCATCGCAAGTTTTTCTTGCTGAATTCTTTCTAGCTCTTTTCTTTCAGCTTCTTCTCTGGCTAATCTTTCGGCCTCTTCTTTAGCTTTACGCTCTTCTTCCTCTTTGGCTTTTCTTTCAGCTTCGAGGCGTTCACGCTCTAGGCGTTCTTCTTCTAAACGCTTTTGTTCGGCAAGACGTCTTTCTTCTTCGAGTCTTCTTTGTTCTTCTTCTTGACGGCGCTTTTCTTCTAAGAGGCGTTTCTCCTCTTCTTCTTTAGCGATTCTTTCTTGTTCTAAACGCTCTTTTTCAAGTCTTTCCTTTTCTAAGCGTTCTTTCTCGAGACGTTCTTGTTCTTTTCTTTCAGCTTCTTGTTTTTCAAGTTCTTCTTCAGAAGGTTCGTTTTGTCCATCTTCAAAACACTTTTGTCCACAGGATGTACAGAACAAAGCATCATCTTCTAATTTCGCACCACAATAAATACAGAACTTCATAATCTTAATTCTTTGTAAATTTATACATTAACACATCGTCTTGATAAAGCTTTGTACCAAAGTCTTTAACGATGTACTTCTCTTCTTTTCCTTCATAAGAGATGGTCAGAACATCTTTTGCTAAATACCATTTGCCTTTTGTGCCATAGCTACTTCCATCAACATGCACTTCCATTTGATCACGGTTGAATTTTAAATAGGTGTAGGAACCGTCTATTGCTTGATATCTACCGCTTAAGCGTAAATTCAGATCGATATAGTTGTAATACACTAACGTGGTTAAAACACCACTTGCCACAGTGGTAATCGCAAAGAGCACTGTTAAAAATCTAAGGCCTCCTAGTTTCTTACCTTTTCTACCTAATAGCCCTAAAATGAGCAACAAGAGAATCAGCAAAACTAGTGATCCCGAGAGGATTAAGATAAATAACAATGTTCCTGAATTTAAAAACATATTTTTATTCTAATTCCTTTTTACCCAACAGAGACGAAAATAATGCCACATATCAAAGAGACAAAGCAAAGTGCCGCTAAAGAAATAGCAGTAAATGTCTCATAGTTATATTGCTTTCTGTTTAATCTTTTAACAAAGTTAATCACACATAGCACAATCGCAAAAGCAGATACTAGCATCTGCGCAATAATCGTGAATGTTGACAAAAACCCACAAATACCGGTAATCAAATTAAAAATTAGGAAGGTTAGCGCTATTCCTGCCCAAAGGCCAAACACTCTTAATTTTGTAAAATTGGAAAGGTCTGTTTTACCTTTCTTAACTGGTTGTTCTTTTACTTCTTCTTGAGCGGGAGCGATATTGTTCGCCTCCATGCCTGGTTGTTTGGTGCCACATTTGGAGCAAAACATCGCTTGGTCAGGGAGCTGTTGACCACATTTAACACAGTATTTCATGGTCTATTCTCCTCTCACCCAGTGATATGCCTCTCTGCCGTTATACAGTAACTTTGTTCCGGAGATGGTCATAGTTGGATTAACACTACCCATTGGTGTGTTATATGTAAACGTCAAAGTGCAGCCACTCTTTGTCCAAGAGCCACTACCACTATCACCGACAAAGTCTGAAGCATCTTCTTGCTCAACGGCGGCGCAATAGCTAACTGTTCCATCTGATCTAAAGAGATAACAAGATAACCCAACTTGGACAAAGTTGGCGCTTGCGTTTTCATACTTAGCTGTGGATTGTAAGTAATAACCGTATTTAAACGTACAGCCGCCTAAACCGCCACCGCCTCCAGATACTCGTGTAGTGGTATAGCTTGTTAAACAAACAAGACCAACAGATGTAATGACAACAGCTGAAGCAACAATGGCGATAATAGCTTTCATACCAAGCTTAGAGCCGATTTTGCCTTTAGCCCAAAGAGTCATGAACACTGCTAGTCCGCCCATGCCAAAGAGGGAAAAGATAATACCGATTACTAATGCCGGAATTGCGGTGTTTCCACTAGAGGATTCACCACCACTAGCAGGAGTACCCAGTGTTACTTTAGATAAATCTAAAGCAATCATCGGTCTCATACCGTTGACTGTACTATTAGCCGATTCTGAGAAACCACCATCGCCGACATTTGTTCCTCTAGCGTATTGTACATACTTTGTTTCGCTTTTGGTTTTGTAGTTATTTAGCCAAATAAAACAACTATCATAACTATGCCAGTGATATGACAATCTTTTAGATTTAGCATAGTCAGAAGCACCGCCTTTAATCTTCTTTGATGATTTGTATTCATCAAATTTACTAGGGCTAATGATTGAAGCATAATCTTCAACATCTTTTTCTGATGAACTTTCACTAGCCTTAGTGGTGAACTTCTTTAAATAGTCCTTTTCTGTGCTAGTAAAAGTATTGTTATAAAAACCATTATTCAAATAATTACGGATTGTAGAATACTCCCAGTCATAAGCAGGAATATTTGGATTATCCCCGACATAAGCTCTATAGTCATCAACCACAGTGAAATCTGTCTGCCACGCCATGGTGTCAAGTGCATATTTAGCGTACAAGAAGGTGACGTTTTGATCCTTATCCTCATATAGAACGTGCCATTTGATTGGTTCGAACTTAAAGAAAGCGGGTTGACCATCAGCTATCAAAGATGAGCCATCTTCGTATTTGCCACCACCTTCATTCCAATACTCAACACTTTGCATATACAGGTATTTTTCACCGTTATATGTGTATACTTCTTCGGTATGTTGGCCTTCATTCTTAATTTTTGTGAATTCTTCTGAATCGGGTTTGATGATTGACTGTGGAAAAGAACCTAGTTCCACTATTCCGTCATTGACCTTGATGTTTGTTTTTTTACTGGCAGCATAAACACCTTGGTAGCTTTTTAATGAACCAGCAAAAAAGCCTACACCAATGGCAACGATGCCTAATGATGAAAATAGTAAAGCCTTGAGCTTATTCGTGTTTTTCATAACTATTTTCTGTGGAATTATTTTATTCCACACTTCCTAAGGCTATTAAAACATAAATAAATGAACTAATCAATTAATACACTGTTATTAGACTTACTGCCGTTTCGACATGTCCCACAACAGGGAATATGTTAGACATTTAATATTATTAGTAATATTATATATTTTTTCTAACAACCATGTTTGTCCATGTTTAATTCCTAGAAACGTCAAAATTGAATAGTGATAATTATTTCAACTCAACTATTTCTTGGTAAAGACATGTCTTCTTTTCGTTAATTTGCCTATCAAAGTGATAATGACCGAAGAACCAGTGCTTATATTCCACCACTTTATCAATGAATGTTAATTGATCGGTGCAAATATCTCTTCTAAACCCAAACGCTTTTATAACGGTGTGTGTATCAACACAATGAGCTATAACAAAATCAACTTTGTTATTAGCTTTTTCTAAATTGCATATGGCATTATCGATATCGTGCTGCGTTATTTCTTCTTGTGGCCACCATGAGACATAAGGAGTTCGATATATCTTATCAATTGATACAGCGCCGCCAACGCATAAGAATGTTTTGCCTTCTAAAGTCATTATTTCGCCACGCAATATATGGAATATGTGGTCGTCTATATGATGCATTAATGCGCCTTTATATTCCACCAATGGAGCTTGTTCTAACATATCAAAGTTTTCATGATTTCCATCAACAAAGATAATTGTGCAACCAATATCTCTATATAGTTCTAACATGTATGGAAATGATTTAGGTGACCAACAGATACCTGCGTCACCACAGATAATTAAATAATCATCATATGAAAGATTCTTCTCTTTTAACGCGAGAAGCTTTTTATAATCAATATCTCCATGTGTGTCGCCTGTAACATAAATCATAGTACTTCCTCTAATCTTCGTTTCTTTTACTCATAAACAACTCTCTTTGTTTATTTACCTCGTTTTGCAATTCTTCTTCTTTTGGAAGATAAAGCATATATTTCGAAGCATAAATCTGTTTGTTATCTAGTGGTAACGTGTACCTTACCAATGTGTCACTTTTATCCGCACATAGAACAATTCCAATTGGAGGATTATCTCCTGGTTCCATTAATTCTCTAGTATAATAATTCACATACATTTGCATTTGACCAATATCCTGATGAGTCAAGTCACCACGTTTCAAATCAATAAGAACAAAACATTTGAGTTTGTAATTATACAAGACCAAATCAACATAGAAATTTCTTCCATCCATATCAAATCTCTTTTGTCTTGCGACAAACGCGAAACCATTACCAAGTTCCAAAAGAAATTCATTAAGATGAGTAATTAATGCTGATTCTAAATCTTTTTCATAAAATGATGAATCTACTTTTAAGCCCAAAAAGTCTAAGACATATGGATCCTTAATAACGTCTTTAGGATCATCACTTTTCTCTCTTTTTGCGGTATCATCCACGACATCATGATTGCCGTGACTAGCAAGGTATCTTTGATAGGAGAATGTATTTATTTCTCTTTCAAGTTGTCTAGTACTCCAATTGCCATCTATTGCCTCATTGATATAGAAGTTTCGTGCTTCCTCGCTTTCAACACTCAAGAGCAATCTATAATGTGTCCAACTCAATTCGCCACGCAGTGCGTAACTATTTTTGAATGTTTTAAAAAACATTCGCATATACTTTAAATTACTAACTGTATAACCTTTGCCGAAATCTTTTGTGAGTTTATATGACAATTCTGTAATCAATTTGTCACCATATTTTGCCCTATCTTCTCCTCCTTGCTTTTCAACAATCATTTTTCCAATTTGCCAATAAGTAAGGACCATTTCACCATTAATGTGTCGATAGATTCTTTTTCTCGCTTGTTCCAATAATTCTTTGATACTTGTGTAGAATGTCTCATCAAGATATTCGTACTTTTTGACTTGCTCCATAATCATTTTTCCTTTCTTTTTCAATATAAATAGGGAATGTATTATGACTCTTATTTAAGAGACATAATAAAAAATCCCTATTTCTAGGGGTGAGAACAGGTGTCTCCTATTCCTCTTTCTTTTAAATGCAGTCCTCTCGGACAGTTCATTATTATAATAACATAATTATATTATTTTCGATATAGCTCTACTACAGTTTCAACATGCTTTGTCACTGCAAAAGGGACATCGCATGTTTGTATACTTCAAGGCCACATTTTTCTTTTGAAAATAAGCTTGTATCAATGATCAAATCATAGCCTTCTTTTGGATATAAATAATCGTAGGAGTTTTTTGCAGATCCCATGCATCTATCTCCTCTTTCTTTTTCTCTTTGAAGCAAAACATTTAGAGGGCATGTGACGCGCACCAATAAATAATTAAATGGCTTGGCTGTTTCTAAAAACTGTTTGAAGATTCTTTCGCTAGTAATGACATGATCAACAATAACACCATCAGCTTTTTCTAAAAGTTCAATCGTAGCGTTACACATGTCTTGAGAGATTTCAAAAACATCAGCTTCATAAATGGTTTCTGAAGTTGATATTTTCATAAAATCATCAATAGACACTATTTCATATTGCTTACCATTTTCTTTAAACAGCTTCTGAAGTGTTTTAGATAAAGTTGATTTGCCACTGCTTGATGATCCGTTAAGTAATATTATTTGTTTCATTTTAGATAGAGTTCTACTACAGTCTCGACATGTCGCGTCGCTACACAAAGAACATATGATTAATAGGCCTTTATCTCAATAGCTACGACACCGTATTTACGAATATCTTCAATTGAATAATAAGATAGCATGTCATCAGGATTTGCAACCTCATCATCTTTGTAGCCAATATCTGTCTTCTTATAATTCATATATAAAGATCCAAAAGAATCGAATTGTTTTAATTCAACTATTTCCGCAATCAACTCTTCTTTGGTTTTGGTGTTTGCAAAAACGATTAATCCGCCAACCGATAATTTGCGTCTCTTCTCATCGAATAGTCTCATCTCGACTTTTTTACTGCCTGCTTTAATTAAATTAAAAGGTTCAGGATAAAGATTCATTCGATATACTTCTATTGATTCGAGGAGTGCTCGTTTGAATTGAGGAAAATTTACTTTGATAGTTTTATATAAAATAGCATAGTCAACAACATCGTAATCGTGGCACACTCTATTTCTGATTGAATAAATACCGTCCCAAGGAATGCTCTTAATGGTATTTTTATAATCATCAGACAGTTTTTTGGCGTCTTCTGCTATTTTTGTAAATCTATTCTCGATAGCATCACACAAAAAACCATCATTGATAAGATCATCCATG
Source organism: Bacilli bacterium (assembly GCA_045116995.1). GTDB lineage: Bacteria > Bacillota_I > Bacilli_A > RFN20 > CAG-826 > RUG14515. Next base: position 11,988 of record JBGUMU010000058.1, on the reverse strand, counting down.
CTTTTGCCTTCAAGATATCTGCTGGTAACTTCTATACTTTTTAGCAATCTTTTGACGTAATAAAAATCATCTTTGACATTATCCATATATTTTCACTCCTTCTTTTAGTATTTCATTCATCAATTTGACATTTTGAATAGCGGTCTCCAATCTAATCAAATCAATCTTCTTTTTTAATTGATTTTCTAAATCGCCAAGCAATTGATAATATTCAATGCCCTCTAGTTCAGAAACAATCATTAAGTCGATATCACTATCGCTTCTAGCTTTACCTTTTGCATAGCTTCCAAATAAGTAACATGCATTGACTTTATATTTTGAGCATATATTTGAAACAACTTCTTTTATGGTTTCAATTTTTAAAACTATTGAAGCGGCCTTCTCGTTTAAAACAGATATCATTTGATTATATTTAAAAGTGCCTTCGTATTGAGGCTGATCTTCATAACGACAATATGTCCTAAACGGAATGTTTAAAAGATTGGCAGCTTCTGGTTGAGTTAATCCTAATTGTTTTCTTAATTCTTTTAGTTTCATGGCAATATTCTAACATCAATATTGTCATTTTGGCAATAAAATAATTTGAAACTTGCCATTATTTACGATATAGTCCTACTACCGTCTCAACATGCCTTGACACGCGCAGGTGCTCATGTGTGCGCATATACGCGTAATCGAAGAGACTATTGTGGAACCATGTGTACTAGTTTTGGTCTTATAGATTTGCCGTCTCTTTTATCTATTTTAGCCTCAAATCAAATAATCGGGTCGTGCTCACCACGGACATAATTATCAGTCTTTCCAATTCTTCTATATCCCTGATATATTTTTTTATTTTTGATAATGTTTTGAATACCAATGACAGTCCATGTTTTTCCCATTTTGGTAACAATGTTGTTGTCGTTTAAATATTTGGCAATTCTGTTCATTGATAGTTTCTTTTTCTCCCTCATGATGAAAATGAGTTTTATAACTTCTGCCTCATCTTTTTTTATTACCAATTTGCCATATTCAATTTTGTATCCATACGGGCAACGACCACCAGCATATTCACCTTGCAAGGTTTTCTTTTTTCTACCGTCTTGCAAAACAATTCCGTATCTCTTGTTATCTAATCCAGCACAAAATTCAATGATGTCTTTGTCTCTATCATTAATCTTGTTTTCTTTAACATAGTCATTTTTGATACTAACTAAGGAGATGTTCCTTCTTTTTAAAGCAAATAAATAGTACAAATAATATCTCGAATCTGTTCTTAGCAAAGAACTCTTGTAAACAATCACTAGTGAAATGTTTTTATACTTTGTTTTCTTATAGATTAAATCATTCCATTCTGGAGCCTCAGAATTTTCATTTGGTATTTTTTCAACAATCCAATGAGCAATAAAAAGATTGTTTTCCATCGCATATCTATTTATTTCGTTCTTTTGTTTAATTGCGCCTGGAAGTTTTTTTGCTTCGTCGTTGTCGGTATAAACTCTTATATAACCAATAGCGTTTTTCATCAATTATGCCTCCAGTTTTTTTAGAAGCTCATCAATTAAAAGATTGTCACAATTAGAGCAATCAACGTCATATTCGATGTTGTAAACACCATCAAATGATTCAACAGGAATTTTCGGTAGTACGTCTGCACTGAAAAATTTGATCTCATTTAAAGCTTTTTCAAAGGAGAATGACATTCCTTCATCCTCTTCGGCAACACCGCATTTAATCATTAGTTTTTGCAATGCAAATTTGGAATCTGGATCAGAGAACAAATCCATAACATCCTCAAACATTGATTTCAGCGTTTTGCCTTCTTTAGATTCTTCAAGAAGAACCGAAGATAAAATAACATCAACATCTTTTCTCATTATTTGATTATGTTTAAAATGATGGATTCGTTTTTCGGATGTTGTGCTCTTGATTTCTAATCTAACTTTGTCATTTATCTCAACATCGTGCTTGGAATAAAAATTAGTATGGAATTTATTCACGATGTCTTCATAGCCAGCATTGTAAAGATAATTGATTGTTAACAATTCTCCAAATACACCAATTTGAATCTCTCTTTTGTTCTTTTCTGGCGAAACCTTAAAATAGTCTTCAAGCGAAGTAATCAATGTAGATAATTCAACGTCATCAATAGGGTCTTCTATCTTCTTAAAAACATACTCAAATATTGTATTGAATTGATTTTTGCTATAAGCATCGGTGTTTTTTGATTTGATGATATGAAAATAATAATCAAAACCATTTTTAGCTAATATTCTGTTTAATTTGACTTCAAGATTATCAGTCGAATAGCCACTTTGAACTACTTTGTTCTTAGAATTCTTGATTAAAATGCATGAATAGTTTTCTTCGTCAACGCAAGGGATAACAGCGTTGTTTTCCAATTCTTCATTACTGATTAAAGAGATGTACTTAAATTGCGTCATAAACATTGTCTCCTGTCACATATCTAATTGATTTTTGAGATAAAGGGTTATTTAAAGCGATGATAGGCATGATGTCATCTTTTGCTTCTTTGTCTGTATAAACAAGATGTAATTGAAAATGCATTTTATTGTGATAACCAGTTAGCATTTTATCGCCACAATAATGAGTATGATAAGAGTTTGGTAACTCTTTAATGGCTTTAGCGCCAGGACTTAAAAGGTCACGGAATTCATTGGTTCTATATCTCATAATAATTACAACCAACTCGTCTTCTAATTTGCCTTCCTCAACTTGTGCAAGCATCTTTTTGAATCCCCTATCGCCAAATTTGGAACCTCTAGGGTAAATGTATTTAGATAAGAATTCATCATAAAATTCGTGTAGAGTTGTGTGGATAATAAAATGTGTTTGATAATCATCTTTAGTGCTAAAGCACTCTGGATGCCCACTATAAATGTGATGATCAAAATACTGCTGATACAACTGTTTGTTAAATACTTTCTCAGCATCTGTGAACCAAACGGTTTTATCATAGGAATATCCGGCATTAACTCTTTCAACAGTAATTGTCTTCGACACAGTTTTTCTAGTTAAAATCATTTTTCCTGTTTCGTCAGGCAATGAGAATATTCTAGGAAATTGTTTGATGTTGGTTTCGACAAGAAGATAATTTTGAAGTGCTTCCCACATATCGTTTTCTGACTCAACAATTACAGAGAACTTGTATCTAAGGCTTGTTGTCATAAACACTCTGCACACATCAAAATACTTTGCTTTATAACCAAGCCATCTAGCTCTTTGATATAGCGTATCAACAGCTTGAACCTTTGAGTCTCTATACATGTATGTAACAATCAAATTTTTAATTGTGAGACCTCTTCCAAGCATATTTCCTCCAACATAGATTTTATATAAAGATTTATCTTCTTTTTCTCTATCGATATCTTCTCTGCCCGAGGAAGAAACGTTGAACTCAAAAGGAACAAGGTTGCAAGCAACATCAATTAATTGTGCTTTAAGTTCATCATCTGTGACTTCTATAGTAGCGTCTGGGTTTATTTCTAAATATTTTTGTTTTTGATTAAGTATTTTTTCAACAGTTGGTACATAAGACAAATTAGATGTGTCTGATAAAATCGCAGTCATGAGTCTGACTCTGTCATTAATCTTCTCCGCAACAGCATTTTGCACTTTTGTCAAAGAAGAAGGGTGAACGAGCATAGAATACGGGCTATAGTCACCTCTGGCCCTCTTGATACATGCAGCAAAAACAAAGAAATACATGGCGTCAATAAATGAATCAGGTATTGAATCCTTGAAATCGTCTGTATCTAAAATTTCAGTAACATGAGGATTATCTAATGTATCATGGAAAGCATTCCCGCCTGTATATTCATCACCTGGTTCAACTAATACAGCGTAATCAGGAGAAACAGCATCGATTGTGTCAATTAAGAAGTTTGCCTGAGGTGTAGCTGTAACAGATAAATAAGTACAATGTTTAATTCCATAAATGATATTTTGAATTAAATCATGATTGGCTCCGATTCGCGCATTTTTATACCTTAGTTTTGGAGCACCTGGAGTATATTCGTCACCTTCATCATCTACAACAAGTGAAGGAATCAAAGAGCAATCATTAGAAATGCTGTTGGCCTTTCCTAAATTTGCGCCTTCAGCAGAATTTTTTAATATAACAAGAACAACCTTATAGCCAAGAGATATTTTGCTTAAAATGGTATCTGAATTAACTTTGTTAACATCATAAACTTTAATCTTTTCGTTATTAGAAAAATACTCAACCACTCTTTCATAGTTTTGATCTCGCAGAGTATTTTTTGTTCCGCCAACTAAATATACCAAGTCATAGCCATTATCAAAAGCTAGAGAAATAGCAGAAATAAAGAATGATGTTTTACCGCTTTGGACACGTCCAATTGCCAATATTTTAGAAAGATTGCTTATGTCATCGCTTTCGTATTTTGGATTAATGAAATAAGGTAACGCTTTAAAGGCATTTTTAAATACGTTATCGCAAACAGTTGGACTTATCTCGTCATCCATATATTGTTTGAGTAATAACGAATTCTCTCCGTCCACCTTTGGTGAAGAAAGGAGTTTTGAGTTATTGTCGTTAATTGTTTCAACTAATTCAATTGGCATATTATTTTCCTGTTTTAGCAAATATATCGTCTAATTTGTCGAAGAAAATCTTTGACTGATCTAAAGATAGTCCAGAAGAAACACTAGTAATTCTCGCTAAAGCCATAGACAACGCTAAATTTAACAAGGCTAGTTTTCCATCGTCAGTAAAATAAACACCTTTCAAGAATCCGGCTCCGTAATTGATTCTCAATAAATAGGAATTTTCATATGGTGAATGTGCTTGTTTTAAAGTCAGCCATTCTTTTTCGTTTGAATCTGTAATCTCTTCAATTTCAAAAGAATACATTGTATTTTCATATTTAACTACAACCCCGTCTGGTTTAAGATTTGGGTTTTCTTTAACAGCCTCTCCGCTAACTTTGGTAGAACTCATGTTGGAGAATGTACTTTCAATCTTGTCTTTTTTAGTAAGGGGCTTTTTTATAGATTCTGGTGGCAATGTAACTGTAACCGCACCACTGCCTCCGCCACCAACTGGAGGTACTGGTTTGACAGTTTCTTTTGATGGAGCGTCAGTACATAGTATTTTAATTTTGATAGTGTTGCTCATCTTTGCTTCAATAACAAAAGAGAATTTATTACCTTCTTCGTTATCGGCCGTTAATTCAGTTGTTCCGACCTTGACCGATTTGATGCGGAAGTTCTCACGCGGAATAACTGTAAAGCAAACTTTTTCACCAATTAGGTATTCTGGTTTCAAGCCATCATAAGAACAGTTGTTGGCATCACAACTAACTTTTCTTTTTGGATTCTCTCTGCTTCTGTATTCTTCAGCAACTTTTATAATTTTCTTAACCGCATCAAGATTCTTTAGGTGTTCTAAAAAGGTTTCTTGTAGACCTGTTGCTTTCCAAGCAAGGCCATCTTTATTAACTCTAACTTCCCAGTTATCACCCTCGAAGTTAATTTGCCCCACAATTCTTTGATAGCTGTATCTATTACCGCCACCAAAAATAAATTGTGGTCTATAGTTAAGTTCGATGCCTCTGTTGTTTTGAATTAAAGTCAAACCAGCATCATAGGTGCTGCCTTTTGCCAAAACACCTATCCAACCAACGTACTTATATACCTTTCCTTCAAAAATGAATGAAGCGTTGATTAATTCCATAAAATCTCCACCATTTTCGTTTTTTAATAATTCTGGTTCATCGTATGTCACATTGACATCATTAATGGAAATGGAAAGAAGTTTTTTATCAATGAAGTAGGAATAAATGGTTCCAAGTTTTTTAATCGCGGCTTGCATTTGGCTTTGATTAAATTTATGAAATAAATTCTTAATTGTAATGGAGGTAAAATGCTTATTAACATCAAAATCATCAATGATTTCAACAGGCATTGTCTTAGGGTTGTTTTGAATCCAGTCGTTCACATCAACAGTTCCTCTAAACTGTAATGGAGATCCATAAGCAGAAGACTCGATAATATACAAAGAACCGAGATTTGAGGCTGCATATTTCAATCCCATGCCGTATTTGCTCAAACTACCTTTTGAGTATTTTGCTGCTGGAGCATTTAATCTGAGAGCTCTAGAAAATGCCTCACGATCCATACCAAATGCATTATCTTCGATAACTATTTCATCATCTGTCCATGTGATTTTAACAACGCATTTTTTAACATGAAGTACATCTTCCATTACTTTTTGATGGTCGATAAAACTTTGGAAAGAGTTATCAATGAATTCTGAGAAGATTCTAAAATTCTCAATATCCACTCTTTCGAAAATCTTAATAATGCCTGTACCAACCTCAATGTTGAATTCTTCTTTTCTGTATCCCATACCTTAGTCCTCCAATTTACAACCAATGTATTCCAAAAACATACTAAATATAGTGCTAATTACTTTAACGTTTACAGCATTCCCGAGTTGTTTAAATGCGCTTTGCGGCTTTTCATTAAATTTGAAAGAATCAGGAAAACTCTGTAATCTTGCAGCCTCTCTTACTGATATAGTTCTTCTTTCTTTTCCTAATATAGGCAAATGAACCATGGCAACTAAAGCAGGGGATTCGGTGTTTTGTTTAACTCTAATGCCTGATGGCCTGAACTGGATAATGCCATCATAAACAGAGTTTATTTTGCCACCTACTTGCCATTCAAATTTCCTATTTGTAGGAGTAAACGTTTCTCTTACTTTCCATTTTTTGAGCCATTCATCTATAAATGACTTATTTTCAATATATAGTTTTCTACTTCGATTAATAATGTCTTGCTTCCATACTGGAAAATGCTTTATTGAATATGTTTCGCCAAATTCATCACTCCAAATTGGGAAGCCAATTATTTTTCTGTTGATGCCTTTAATAAAATCGTTCCAACAATCTAAAATATAGATTTGTTGTTCAGTTAAATACCTAGCACCATCAAGATGCTTTTTGTCGACAATTGTTTGAATGTTTGTTGTGTTCTTTTCTGCTCTAACAAACTTCATTTCGATTGGTTTGTCAAATAAATCCTTTCTTACGGCCAAAATAATAGCTCTGTCCCTTAACTGAGGCACACCAACATCTTTTGGAGAAGCAACTATTGGTACGTTGATTATGTTGTATCCTATTTTTTCTATCTCGTGTTTAATTGTATTCCAAGTATATCCGTGATCATGACTAATAAGGTTTCTGACATTTTCCAAAAGCAAAACTTTAGGTCTGTCTTTTTCTCCATAATACTCAATTAGTCTAATGATTTCTTTAAAGAGTGTTCCGCGTGGGTCTTTAAAACCATCTTGCTTTCCAGCCTTTGAAAAAGTTTGACACGGAAAACCAGCACACACGACATCTGGTGCTTTATACAAAGAAGGGTCTATTTTTCGAATGTCTCCCAATGGTTTTATTCCAAAGTTATCTTCGTATGTTTTTTGAGCCATTTCATCTATTTCAGATGCGTAGATGCATTGCGCTTTTCCTTCAGAAACAATATCCATAGCACAATGAAAACCACCAATGCCAGCAAATAAATCAATATAAGTAAAATTCTTTTTTAATTTCATAATAGTTCAACCGAATTATCTTCTACGAATTTTTTGATTAAATCGCAAAAATGCTTTGAATCACATAAATAAACTTCTTTTTTTGCATCATTCGTCTTTAAGAAGCCAAGGTGATAACATCTAGCGATTGACTCAACATTTACATAACAGGATCTGTTAGTTTTGTGAAAGACAAATAAAAATGGATTCCACACAATAAATATTGGTTTAGAATTAGCAAATGCAATACCTAAAAAGAGAGAGCATGAACCATCTACATTCTTTTCTATTTGTTTACCAATAAAAGAAGTGACTTGAATTCTCTTTATGTATGGTTTTTCAACCCAACCAGAATTAACAACGTTTTTAGTTAAGATACTAAGTTTAAGTTCCTTGCCCATAATCCTTACTGAAAATCCATGAAAAGAGTTTGGCATTTCAGTTTCGGAAATCAATTCAATATCAGATTCCATCAAAAACGATTTTACTAAATCTATTCTTTGCTTTTGGCTCAATTGACCATTTTCAATGATGTCGCTCATTATTCAAAGTCCTCTATCTTAATATATTTTTTAACAATCGCAATAACATCATCGCCATATAGACTAATTTGTTCATCTGTGAAATTACACTTTTCAGATAAAGAAACATAGTCAGCAGGGAAATACTTAACGATATATGCAATTTGCATGTTTTTAAATACTTCAAACGATTTGACTGTTTTTCCAGATTCTTCAGACACACGGGTTCTATAGGCCTTTAATTCTTCCTCTAAACCTTCCGCGCTTAAGTCTTCAGGTTCATCTTTTGGTGCTACATCAGCTATTGCATCAGTATTAAAGAAAGACATTTCTCTAAGCAATTCATTTGCTGTTTGTTGAGAAGTTATTAAGTGTTTTGCATATGCAAGAACGAAATCATAATAATATGAATCTGATTTACAAAAATGAGAGAAGGCGTATGTCGGGAAACTCTTTTTAAACCTCTGATATCCAACAATTAATACGTGTTCAAATAAATAGTCAAACAGACCAAAGAATGTGCTTTTTGTAATTTGAGGAAACACATCATGTTTAATTAAACTTATTGTGCCAATATCGTTAACTTTTAGAATTGATTTAAGATGCAAATTCTTATTATTGAAATCTGCAAATTTCATTCCAAAAACCTCGTTTCTCACGTTGGAATTTATAATTACTTTTAAATAAAAACCAATAAGCGCAGCCGTCATATAATTTGCATGTCGAGACAATCCGTATTTCACGGAACTGTGCGGCTCTGATTTATTAATTTTCTTTTGCCAATCAGCATACGCAACTTTAATTATTTGCATTGATTTGAAGAAGTCAGAACTGTAACTATTTTTGAATATCAAGTTGTACGTCTTTTCGTTTCCAATCAAGGAACTTTTTCCATTTTTCGATGTGCCTGGTGCTTGGAAAACATATGAATATAGCAATTGAGCAACCTCATCATTGGAAGCATTCATATATGCTTCAGGGTAAACGCTTTTATCTATTTTTTCGCCTCTTTTAACTTTCAAAAACATTCCAGCTTCCGCAAATTGAATTTTAAGCAATCTCTGTTCTGGCTTGTTTGCAATTAAATCCTTGGCGTTAATTGGCTTTTGCATATTGCTTGCTTCTGCCACTTTTGATAAAAACTGGATTCGTTCGTTTGTGTCATCATACTTGTTTTTAATCACTTTGCAAATAACCCCAAAATCTTTGTCGAAGGAGGTTCTGCCTATTAAATTTGTTGTTTGGCCACCATTGACAATAGAAAAATTACTCAGTCTTATTCGGCCATCAACTAACTCGTAATTGTCACAGGTGACGATTATTCCATTATTAAAGTAGCAGAAGTTTTCAGGCTCATTTTGGATAGTATTAACAATCTTCCCATCTATTTTCTTGTTCGTGATATAAAAACGTAGATTGCTAGCAAAAAGGCCTCTTGTACTATATTGCAAGAACAATTGTTTCAAAGACTTGGCAGACACTATAGTGACAAAACTTTCTTCTTCGCCAAAATAGCAAATTGAATTATTAATTAATCCTAATGATCCAGAAGGAACATATTCTTTAGGACTCTCAACATCTGAAACTTCTTCTTCAAGGTCATCGCCAAAAATAATCTCAAACATTACATTTGTATTTGTTACTTTAATTTCCGAGACAATTTGTTGAATATGGATTTTTTGTTCAATTGGCAATATGAATGGACAAACTATTCTGATAACAAAAGCTGTGTTCTCTGCCAATTTAACTTGTAATTCGTCGTATTTTGAAACAAGCGTCTGCCCAGCAACTTTCAAATCATGATAAACAACGGCTCCGACTTGTTTGGCTATTCCCTTAATTCTTTCGCACAACTCTTCCTCAGTCAGCGAATTAAAGTCGTCTAATTTTAAATAACTGTTAAAATCAACAGCATCATCAATGTTATTACTTCTAAGGACAGATTTAATAACAAAAGAATCGTCGCTTAAAGTTGCGACCAAAGCATCCCAAACTTCATCAAGCCTAGAAACATCAGCATTTAGATAATGGTAAAACACATAAAGTGCCGATATTTTTGTAGAAGCATTAGCGTAATCTAAATGATAATCGTCCTGTTCCTTAAAAACGTTGTGGATCAGTATCTCAAAATCCATCATATGTGTATATTATCACATATAACGGAAATTTTTTATATATTTAACATAGTGAGTTAATTATAGATCAGTTTTATTAATAAAAACGTGGCTAATATTTTATTTCTTTTGTGATGTATTCTTTAAAAGAAAGTTTGCTTCTCAAGTCAATGAAAGATGTTTGGTGAATATTTAAGTCGATATATTGAGGTTTATCTGGCCTTATAACTAATGAATTTGATGTGTGGTTAAGAGAGCACACAAACGTATTTTTTGGAATAGAAAGAACATAAATTGTTTTTGTTAACTGGTTATTAAGAATTAGCATCCAATCTTCATTTAATAATTCAGTTCTCGGATTAACCCAGAATGTCTTCTTCTTTTCCTGAAGTTTGGCATATGAATAAAATTTGTTTAATTTTACTCCGTGTTGGCTTAAGAAATTACCAACTTCACTTTTCGCTCTAAATTCAATCTCTTTTTGTGTGCTATCAGGGATTGGAGGAAGGACTGTTTTGGTATTTGTTCTTTTAGCACCTTTAACAAAAACTTGAACACCAATGAGTTCTAAAACAAAATATGCCTCATCTAAAAATTGGTCTAACAGTTTCGTTTCATATCTATCTAAGTTGTGCTTATTACCATTTGTTTTGTTTTCGCTATCAATAGTTCCGCAATCGATAGCTTTTTGAATGAGGGCAGCTTCAAGATATGTGATATGCGATTGGTTTAATTCGTTCTTTTTTGAAGTTAATAGAATAACTCTTTCCCACCAGTCTTTGCTAAGTTTATGTTGCATTATTCTAGATCTTAAATCGGTGGATTGACCGATATAAACCTGCTTGTTAGATAAAAGTAAATACACACCGACTTTATTAACAACACTTTCGTCATCAAGTAATTCTTCCAGTTTGTTTCTCGGGCATGAATACAATTCACCACCAAAATCCCATCCGTCTGATTCGGCAATATTAATTAACCCGTCGAGTGTACCATTTTCTAAATATAAGGTGATTTTTTTAGCTTTAGCAGGCATATCTTTAACCTCTCATATGAATATGCTAGCAGGTTGAGATCTCAAGATCTAGAACTAATAAGCCTATTACCCTTTTGATTTCGCGATTTTTTCGTGTGCAAGCCCAGTCCGATGTCCATCCATATGGTTGTAGAGGTATTGACCGCCCCTCCCTTTTTGCCACCAAGTAAAACCTATTTTTTGAAAAATACTGCCCCGCATATTTCTGAGGTGGGGCCGACGGTACTATCAAAGATAGTTGATTTTCAAGACCGGGGGGATAGACATTAAAAGGTTAGGTCACGTTAGGTCCCAGACTACCACTACCGTAATAAAGAGATTTAAAAGTTATTTCCTTATACGATTAGTGGATAGAAACCTAACAGCCCCTAACCCTGTTAATTTAGAAAGTCATCCTCAGGAACAGCAAAGTCGTTCTCTGCACTAGTGAGTAGTCTAATACCATGATAGAAAGTTTTGTTGTGTGGATGAGTGCTTATGAATCCAGCAGCTTCCATTGCTTTCTTAAAGTCAGTACTTGGTCGAGCATATTCATTTCTCTTCCATGCATAGGTACGATACTTTTCATATAGTTCTCCAGCACCCACTTTAGCGGTTGGTTCTCTCTTACAGCATTCACTGATGAACTGTTGAAGCCAGTCATTGTCATTCTTATATTGTTTTTTGGCCTCAGAGACGACTTTTGGCTCATCGATGTGGAATTTATTGTCATAGACAATTTTCGCGCCTTCCATGACCCAATAGAGGATATATTCCCTA
>JBGUMU010000057.1:0-12844 GCA_045116995.1 Bacilli bacterium | reverse complement strand
TAAAGAAGAAAGAATTGCCGGTATTATTAGAAAAAGCATTTCTGAAATCATCACCATGGAATTAAAGAATCCACACCTTGGATTCGTCACTATTCCAGAAGTGAAAGTATCCAAAGATTTCTCCTATGCTAAAGTCTACGTTTCCTTCATGTTTGAAAACGAGATCGAAGAAGGCATGAAAGTCTTAGAGAAGAGTAAAGGATTCATCAGAACCGGACTCGCTAAAAGGCTTGATACCAGACGTTGTCCTGAACTCGTCTTCGTTCTTGATGAATCTTTCAAAAGAGAAGCGCGTATTACCGAACTATTAAATAAAGATAAAGAGAAGTAATTAACTTCTCTTTTTTCTTATATCTTTTTCACCATTTTAATATGTTTGATATTGGCCTCGTAGAAGGTATCTCCTTCTTCCTTGAAGCCTAAATCTTTATAGTAATCAAGTAATTGATATTGAGCGTTAAAGTAAATAGTGCATGGGTTATATTCTTCTTCTAATTTATTGACTAAGTAGAGGAAGGCTTGTTTACCATATCCATGACCGCGATATTCTTTAAGAACTGCGAATCTTTCAAGTTTAAAAGTTCTATCTCCCACTTCACGATATCTAATCGTACCGATAGGGGTTTCTTTATCATAGATTAAGAAATGTTTTGCTTCTTTTTCTTCTTCGGGTACAACTTCAATATCATAAGGACAATTTTGTTCCTCGACGAATACAATATTTCTAATATTAAGGACATTCATCATATCCATCGGAGTGGTGACTGGTTTAAGAGTTAAACCATCTTGATTGATTTGATGATAAATCTCTTTACCCCAGATATCTTCTTTTTCATAGTTAGATAACATAGTTAGTAAGTTATCTTTAGCGACAGGCCATTTCTTATAAATGTCTTTTAAGAGGTTCTTCATATCCTCTCTTCTAGTGTGCATGTTCGCTGGACAAGTAGACGCTAAAACAGGAAGATTCTCTTCCTTAACTAGTTTAATAATGTCACTTTCTCTAACGTGAATAAGAGGTCTAATAAAGGTGATGTCCGCGCGTTCTAAGTGCATCTTAGGAGCAAAAGAAGCGACACGTCCACCAAATAAGGTGTTCATCATGTATGTTTCAATCGCATCATCTGCGTGATGAGCAAAGCTCACTTTATTAAATCCAAGTTCTTTAGCGACCTTATTCATGGAGGCTTTTTTCATTCTTGAACAGATGGAACATGGAAGGTGTTCTTTATCTTTTTGTTGGATTTGTAAGATACGATAAACTTCAGTGTTATCCACAACAAGTAACTTAAGACCTAATGATTCGCAGAACTTATTCATTTCATATGGGTTGAAACCTGGAAAACCTAAATCTAACATCACAGGTTGTAAAACAAAATCAGTATGAGAGAACTTTTGATATAAGCTTAAAGCATATGTTAAAGCAACACTGTCTTTACCACCAGAAAGACCAATCATAATCTTGTCACCATGATTGATGAGATTGTACATTTGATCGGCTTTACGGATACAGGCTAAAACGGTCCTAATTGCTTTCATAACGAAATAATTATATTATTTTCGTGTGAGTTATAAAAGATGAAAGATGGTTTCTTATTAATCGATAAAGAAAGTGATTATACTTCAAGGGATGTCTGTAATATCATCGCTAAGATTTTTGACGCGAAAAAAGTGGGCCATGCTGGAACACTAGATCCTTTTGCTACTGGCCTATTAATCGTGGCGTTAAATAACGCGACTAAGACACTCACTTATATCGAAGGTCAATATAAGAGTTATGAAGCCACTTTATTGCTTGGTAAAAAGACCAGTAGTGGTGACCTTACTGGTGAAGAAATTGAAACAAATGACATACCAAACATCACTGAAGAAGATGTTAGCAACATCTTTAATTCACTGATTGGTGAATCTGAACAAACAGTACCAAAGACTTCCGCGGTGCATGTAAACGGCCGTAAGTTATATCATTATGCTCACCTCAATCAAGAGGTTGAACTACCAAAAAGAACTATCGATATTAAAGAGTTAGAATTACTGGAATTTAATCTTCCAGTTATTAGATTTAGGACCACAGTTTCTAAAGGCACTTATGTGAGAACCTTAGGGGAAACAATCGCAGAGAAATTAGGTACAGTAGGTCACTTAACAGCCTTAAGAAGAACAAGCATATTAGATTTAGATGTTAGCAACGCTAAAACCATCAAAGAATTGAATGAAGAATGCTTAATTCCAACGAGCGAAATCATCCAAAAATTCTTGCCTTTAATGTATTTACCAAACGAGACCGAATTAAAGAAAGCTAGACATGGTGGAAAGCTCTCGATTAAATTATTCCCAGAGATTCTAGATTTATTCTGTGTCATTGATGATAAAAAAACCGCTATCGCTATTTATAAATATAGCGAATTAGGGTATTATGAATGTGTAAGAGGTATTAATCGTGAAGATAATTGAGTTCGATATCACTAATACTCCACTTAATGATAAAGACCTTGTTCTATGTTTAGGCTTCTATGATGGCCTACATCTTGGTCATCAAGAACTAATTCAAAAAGCCCTAGATACCGGACTTCCTGTGGGGGTCATGACTTTTGATATCGCTCCAAGAGTGCTTCTTGGTAAAAAGGAAAACTACTGTATCACATCCACCTTTGATAAAGCGGATTTTCTTGAAGATATGGGTGTTAAATTCCTCTATCTCATGCACTTCGATATGGAGACTTTAAAAGTCACAAAAGACGAATTTATCAATCGTGTCTTGAATCCACTTAACCCAAAGAAAATCTTCGTCGGTGATGACTATAGATTTGGTACTGGTGGTGAAGGTAATGCGGAATACTTAAAGCGTTATTTCGATGTTGAAATCGTCCCTTTAAAACGTATCGATGATATCAAAATATCTTCAAAGAAGATAAGAGAATATATTGAAGCGGGTCAAATGGAAAAAGCTTCCTATTTATTAGGTAGAGATTACCGCATCAGTGGTACAGTCGTTGAAGGTCATCATAATGGTCAAAAAATCGACTTCCCAACTGCGAACTTAGACTTATATTATCCATACGTTTTCCCTAAAGAAGGCGTCTATATGGGTTATGCTTATTTCTTAAACCGTAAGAGAAAAGCGATGATCTGTGTTGGTACTCATCCAACGATTAACCAATTATTAAAACCAATCATTGAAGTACATATCATTGACTTCAATGAAGTCCTCTATGGTAGAGAACTCTATGTTGATTTTGTCTCCTATATGCGACCAATCAAACAGTTCGATTCCATGGATGATTTAAAAGCACAATTATTAAAAGACGAAGAAAAAGCAAAAAACACTTTGCAATAATCTAAAAAGAATATAAAATATTCAGTGCGACTTTTCCCTAGGATAAACGAGTCCCTAACGTTGTTCCCGGAGATAAGTTAAGAATTTAATTAGGAGGGTATTTCAATGGCGTTAACCAAAGAAAGAAAAGCCGAGCTCGTTAAAAAGTTTGGTAAAAACGAAAAAGACACTGGTTCTGTCCAAGTTCAAGTTGCCTTATTAACCGAACAAATCCAAGCTTTAACCGCTCACCTAAAGAAGAATCATAAAGATGCCGCTAGCAAACGTGGCTTAATGATTCTCGTCGGTCAAAGACGTAGCTTATTAGACTACTTAGTCAGAACCGATCGTGAAGCTTATCTTAAATTAATCGTTGAATTAGGTTTAAGAAAATAAGTTATCAGCTTAGAAATAAAACCGCAGGAATTGCGGTTTTTTTCTTACTCTTTTTTATTTTTAATAAAACGATAGAAAGCAGTTACTATAAATGCGAAAGTAAAAAAGCCAATCACAAATAAGATAAATACCCCAACACCAAAGCGCATTAATCCATATATGTCATACGCTAAATCAGTGTTCCCATTAGCATCCAAGTGGGTATATACGTTAATAGTGTACATAACGCCATATAACGAAACAGGAATTGTTCCAAGGAAAGAGTAGGGGAATTTAATGGCTCTTCTTTCTTCCAAAACTACGAAGGAAACAATCGCTAAT
This sequence comes from Bacilli bacterium, assembly GCA_045116995.1. GTDB lineage: Bacteria > Bacillota_I > Bacilli_A > RFN20 > CAG-826 > RUG14515. The sequence continues at coordinate 8,811 of JBGUMU010000057.1, read as the reverse complement.
ACTGGTGTGATGAAATGATTGAATAAGTTGTTATTAAGATAAAGCCTCCACCAAATTGAACCAAGTGATGGTGAAAGATATGTCGCGGTAATGATAAAAGTGATGCTGATCTCAGCTACAGCCAGAAGTTTGATAATAAACAAGACAAATGGTAAAGAATACTCTTTCCTAATCAACCTATATAATGCACAAACCAAGCAAACAAGACCGACAAAGACATTGCTTAAGCCAGTAAAAGTCATCAAAAGAGGGAGAGACACTAAACCTGGATAATCGCCCATGAAGCGGACATGGAAAATAGAAAAAGAAACGCCTAAACACATGCAGACGAACACTAGTAAGTCAAGGATGATTACTGGGATAAATTTCTTGTTCTTCATACTTTCATCATATCACTTTTTATCACAACTAAAAGCAATGCTTTTTCGATTTTTCAGTCTTTTTTGCATTATATGTTTAACTATGTTAATGCTTCGTGTATAATAGCAACGATTAAGATTTAAAAAAGAGGTAAAAAAATGAAAAGAGTATTCGAATTAGAATTCGAAGGAAAGAAGTTCGTTGTTGAAGCCGGCGAAATCGCTAAACAAGCTGATGGCGCTGTCTTAGTCAGATTAAACGAAACAGTAGTTCTTTCCACAGCGTGTTGCTCAGATGAACCTAAAGAAGGTGATTTCTTCCCATTAACAGTTGGTTATGAAGAAAAGCAATACGCAGTTGGCAAAATTCCTGGCTCATTCTTAAGAAGAGAAGGCCGTGCAGGGGAACATGCCACCTTAACCGCGAGACTCATTGACCGTCCAATTAGACCAATGTTCTCCGAAGGCTTCCGTAACGAAGTCCAAATCGTCAACACCGTGATGTCTGTTGACCAAGACTGCACACCAGAAATGACCGCAATGTTAGGTTCTTCCTTAGCCTTAGGTATTTCTGATATTCCATTTGATGGCCCAATCGCTGGTGTCTATGTTGGTAGAGTTAACGGCAAATTCGTCATTAACCCAACCGTCGCTGAAAAAGAAGCTAGTGATATCAACTTAGCTGTTGCTGGTACTGAAGAAGCTATCAACATGGTTGAAGCTGGTGCGGACCAAGTAAGCGAAGAAGATATGCTCGACGCCTTAATGTTTGGTCACGAAGCTATCAAAAAACTCTGCCAATGGCAAAAAGAAATTATTAAAGAAATTGGCAAACCAAAAAGAGAAATCGAATTATATCAATGTGATCCTGAAATTGAAAAGGATGTCACCGATAGAGCGGAAGCCCGCTTAAAGAAAGCCATTTCTATCTTTGATAAGTTAGAAAGACAAGACGCTATCGATGCCATCGAAAACGAAATTTTAGATGATTACGATACACGTAAATATGAAGATGAAAAGACTCATCAAAAAGTCATGCACATGGTTAACGAAACCCTCGAAGGTCTCGTTGCTAAAGAAGTGCGTAGATTAATCACTGATGAAAAGATTAGACCAGACGGTCGTAAAGTTGATGAAATCCGTCCATTAGACGCTCAAGTCGACTTATTACCAAGAACTCATGGCTCTGCCATGTTCACCCGTGGTCAAACCCAAGTCATCTCCATCACAACATTAGGCGCTAAGAGCGATGCTCAAATCATCGATAACTTAACCGAAGAAGATACACGTCACTGGATGCATCACTATAACTTCCCACCATACTCTGTTGGTGAAGTTGGTAGAATGGGTTCCCCAGGTAGAAGAGAAATCGGTCACGGTGCTTTAGGTGAAAGAGCTCTTTCTTACGTCATTCCAAGTGAAGAAGAATTCCCATACACAATTAGAACAGTCGCAGAAGTCGTGGAATCTAACGGTTCCTCCTCACAAGCTTCTATCTGTGCTTCCTGTATGTCCTTAATGGCCGCTGGTGTCCCACTCAAAGCCATGGTTAGTGGTATTGCAATGGGCTTAATCAGCTCTGGTCCATTAGATGGCAAACACCCATATACAATTCTTACCGATATTCAAGGTTTAGAAGACCACTTCGGTGATATGGACTTCAAAGTCGCTGGTACAGAAAAAGGCATTACCGCTTTACAAATGGATATTAAGATCAAAGGTGTCACCCGTGAAGTCTTAAAAGAAGCTTTAGCCCAAGCTCATGTCGCTAGAGCCCAAATCCGTGAAGTTATGTCCAAGGCTATCGCCGAACCACGCAGTGATGTCGGTAAATACGCTCCTAAGATGGATACATTCTTCATTGATCCAGATAGAATCAGAGAAGTTATCGGTACCGGTGGTAAAGTCATTAACGAAATCATTGCTCAATGCGATAACGTGAAGATTGATATCGAAGATAATGGTCAAGTCACCATTTACCATATGGATAGAGAAACCATCAACAAAGCTAAAGGTATGATTCAAGACATCGTCCGTGAAGCTAAAGTTGGCGAAGTTTTCGAAGGCGAAGTCAACCGTGTTGAAGACTATGGTGCGTTCGTCCGTTTATTCGGTAATGTCGATGGCTTATGCCATGTTAGCCAATTAGGTTATGGCTATATCGATAGAGCCCAAGATGTTGTCAAATTAGGTGATAAACTCAAAGTTAGAGTCATTGAAATCGATGAAAAAGGCAAAGTGAAAGTCTCTCATAAAGAATTCGCTGAAAAGCCAGAAGGCTACGACGAAGAAAAAGAAAGAGCGTCACGTCCTGAACACATTCATCGTCCAGACAAATCCTTCAAAGGCCCAAAGAAATTTAAAAAATAAGCCTTAAATAATTCAAAATAGACCGTCCGCTGGATGGTCTTTTTTGTTATTAAAAGTTGAATATAAATTTTACTTACCAAATTAAAGTGACAGTTGTATACTGAGTTTGTTAACAGAACAGTTTGTCTCCCATTATCAAGGTTTTTTAATGTGTGGACAATCGTTCAAAACATACTCTTATAAGAGAAAGGATATTTTAATGATGAAGAAAAACAAAGTTCTTCTCCCAATGATGGCAATTTCATTATTGTTTGGTTTAGGCTTGGCCGCATGTAATCAACCAGCTAATCCATCAAACAATACGTCATCATCAATTCCTGCAAAGGAAAAAATCAAAGTTACCCTTGATGGTAGCGACAAAACAGAAGGTGAAGTTGAAGTTGAAGCTACTTTACAACTCAAAGCCAGTGTTGAAGGTGGCACATGGGCTAGCTCCAACGAAAAAGTCGCCACAGTTGACCAAACTGGTAAAGTCACCGCTGTTGCAGCCGGCTCTGCAAACATCACAGTCACAAAAGAAGGCTATGATAAAGGCACATTTAGATTAACAGTCGTCAGAGGTGCTCCATTGGCCACATTACACTTCGAAGATGCTGATCACTACGCCGCTGATGGTTGGTGGGGTGATGACGAAAATGGTCAAACACCAATCTCTGCTAGAACAGATGGTAATGCATCTGATGGTCAATGTATTGCTCACTTCGGTAGTGGTGACAAAGAAACATTAACATTCACCAGTAGCGCCGCTATTAACGCAGAAGTCGTTATTACTATGGCTTCCAATAGCTCCAGTGTCGACTTAAGTGGCCAAATGGCTATTAAGTTAAATAACGCAGAAGTCAGCTTAACAGGCTTAACTCTTGATGGTGGTTCCTCAAGTAATTTCCAAGCTATTTCTCTTGGTAAATTAGATATCGCCACAAATAACGTTTTAGAAATCTCATTTACTGGTAATTCAGCGCCTTATCTTGATAATTTAGAATTCTATTCTAAACAACAAGCCCAAATCGCCGTTGTTAAACCAGCCGCAAAAGAAGCAATTGAACTTTCAAGTGACGCTCTTAACGTCAACTTAGGTGGTACTGCCCAAATTAACGTTACAAAGCCAACAGATAAAACTGGTATCACATATACATCAAGCAACACAGACTATGCCACAGTTAGTGAAACAGGTTTAGTCCTTGGTGGTGGTTTAGGTACAGCTTATATCTATGTCGCTAAAGAAGGTATGTTAACCGCTAGAGTCACCGTTACAGTTACTGATGAACCAGTTCCAGGTGAAATCAGAGTTGAAGCCGAAAATCAACCAGAAGGTTTTGATTTCGAATCCTTAGGCTTCCATATGTATCCAGATGGTTCATATATTGCCTTCGCACACAGTGGTGGTGCTTATATCACTGGTTATGATGTCACTGAAGAAGTTTCCTTATCATACACAGTTACTTCTGAAAAAGCACAAACCATGACTTTAGTCATCTCTGCTGCTCCTCACTATAATATGCAAGCTGGCGAAGAATTCAAGTTCGCTAGTGACGCCACAATTAAACTCAACGATGCTAACGTCCAAGTTAACGAAGATGCAATCGTTTTAGGTGATGGTGCTAGAATGGGTGCTAAGACACAAAACGTCATCATTGGTGATGTCAATCTTAAACAAGGTGACAATTCATTCGTCATCGAATTCCATGGTAAAGCTCCAGCGTTAGACTGCTTCAAGTTCTTACCAAAAGCCTAATCATCAAATTTATACAATTAAGACCTTCCATTTCGGGAGGTCTTTTTTTCTTCACTTCATCAACCAAAAATGTATTTTTCCTATTCACACGCTATTATCTTTAGTTATAATGATTTTAACAAAGAGTTTGATTAATACACACATTCCTAATGAAGTGTTTTTTAGCAAATTCAAATCATTTTTAATAAATAAGAGAAAGGAATTTAAAAATGAAAAAGACAAAATTTTTGCTACCACTTTTTGCGTTGGCGTTGACATTCGGAGTCATCGGCTGTAACCAAAGTGGTGGAAGTAATTCATCTAACGCTCCAATTTCATCAAAAAGCAGTATTCCTGCAAAACCAAAGATCGTCGTCAGTGCGGCTGATAACAAAACAACATTAGACATTGAAGACAAAGTGCAATTAAGCGCTAAAGAAGGCGATGCTGCTCTTGAAGGTGTTACCTGGGCTAGTAGTGATGCCACAGTTGCTTCAGTTTCTGATACTGGTTTAGTAACCGCCCTTAAGAAAGGTAGCGCACAAATCACTGCTACAAAAGATGGCTATACCGAAGGTAAGATTACTATCAACGTCAATGGCGCCGATATTATCGTCCAAGTTGAAAGTGGTACAAGTGAAGGTAGTGTTGTTACATTCAAAGAATCACATAACGTTGATACCGACATGGTTGATCAATGGCCATCACAAGCTGTTTTAACACTTTCATTCGAAGTTAAAAAAGCTGGTAATTATGAATTCTACATTTCTTGTAGAGCCCATGGTGGTTATCAATCTGAAAATACCGATGTCTTCGCGGATGTCTTAGAAGTGAAGATCAATGACGCTGCTGTGACATTAACTGGCCAAGCCTCAGGCGGTACATTCACTGACTATAAAGCAGGTGAAGTTGCCCTTGTCGCAGGTCCTAACACCATGACCGTGAAGAGCCTTGCCGCGGATAATGAAAATCCAACCATCGACTTCTTCATGTTCTCACCAAAAGCCTAATCGTTAACAATTAGCAAATAGACCTCTCTTTTGGGAGGTCTTTTCTATATAATCATTGAAATTATTCAACTTTATTCATAGAATGAATATAACAAGTGATTATATTAATATGAAACAAATACATGATGTTTTAATTATAGGTGCAGGTGTCACCGGCACCATGATTGCTAGAGAATTAAGTAAATATAAACTGGATACAGCGATTATTGATAAAAGCAATGACGCTGGTAATTTAACTAGTTCCGCGAATAGCGCAATCATCCATTCTGGCTATGACCCAGAACCAGGTACCAACAAAGCTAAATTTAACGTCTTAGGTAATAAGATGTATCCACAGTTAGTTAAAGACTTAGATGTCGAGTACACTCCATGTGGTTCTTTAACTGTGGCCCTTGAAGAAGAGCAATTAGAAATCTTAAAGCAACTTCAAGAACGTTCCAAAATCAATGGTGTGCCTGTTGAACTCCTTAATAAAGAAGAAGTCTTAAAGATGGAACCAAATATGAACCCAGAAGTGAAAGGTGCTTTATATGCTCCTACCGCTGGGGTCATTGATCCTTTTAACCTTGTGATTCATGCGATGGAAAACGCCATTGATAATGGTGTAATTTTCTTAAGAAATCACGAAGTAAAAGATATTAAAAAAGAAAACGACTACTTTGTAGTCAACACTAATAAAGAAGATTTATACGCGCGTGTAGTGATTAACGCAGCCGGTGTGAAAGCTGATAAGATTGCCGCGATGATTGAAGAAATCGATTGGGCTATTACTCCTAGAAAAGGTGAATACTACTTATTAGACCACTATAAAGAAGGCTTAGTTAATAGAACAATCTTCCCATTACCAAGTAAGAAAGGTAAAGGTATCTTAGTATCTATTACCTCCTCTGGTAACTATATCGTTGGTCCAAGCAGTGAATTTGCTGATCCAGATGATGTTTCTACTGATGCACCAACATTAGCGAACATTAAAGCTTCAGCCTCTTTAATGGTGCCTTCAATCCCATTTAAAGAAACCATTAGAGTTTTCTCTGGATTAAGAGCGACTTGCACTCGTCACGATTTTATCGTGGAACCCGCAAAAAGTGAAAGAAACTTCATCAATGTCGCCGGTATTGAATCTCCTGGTTTCGTTAGTGCCCCTGCTATCGCAGAATATGTCGTTAATGAGTTAGTTAAACCAGTTTTAAAGTTAGAAAAGAATCCTTCCTTTAATTCAAAAGTTAAACCATATCACCGCATGCATTATTTAAGCGAAGAGGAACAACTCAAAGCCATTAAAGAAGATAGTGACTTTGGTGAAATTGTTTGTAACTGTGAACATATCTCCTTAGGAGAAATCAAAGAATCATTAAATAGAAGCTGCCCACCTGTCTCTATTAAGGGTGTGAAGAGAAGATGCCGTGCCGGCTTTGGTAAATGCCAAGGTGGTTTCTGCCAACCTAAGATTCTCTTACTCTTAGCGAAACATTACGATGTTTCCCCAACCGAGATTCCTTTAAATGAAGATGGTAGCTATATCATTGATCACTTAATCAAGGAGGCCAAGTAATTATGAGACAAATTGATTTAGTGGTAATTGGTAGTGGCGCTGCTGGTATGGCAGCGGCTATTGAAGCTAAAAAGAACGGTGTTAATGATTTATTAATCTTAGAAAAAGATGAAAAGCTAGGTGGCATCTTAAACCAATGTATTCATAATGGTTTCGGCTTAACCGAATTTAAAGAAGAACTCACTGGTCCAGAATACCTCCAAAGATTTGTTGACGAAGTCAAACGTCTAGAAATCCCATATAAGTTAAACGCTCAAGTCATAGACTTAACAAAAGATAAAGTGATTACATATTCTTCTAAAGAAGATGGCTTAGTTAAATTACAGGCTAAGGCTATTATCATGGCCACAGGTTGCTATGAAAGAAATGCTGGAGCGATTATGCTTCCAGGTGATAGATGTAGTGGCGTCATTACCGCTGGTACAGCCCAACGCTATTTAAACATCAACGGCTTAATGGTTGGTAAACGTGTTGTCATCCTTGGTAGTGGTGACATCGGCTTAATCATGGCTAGAAGATTAACGCTAGAAGGCGCGAAAGTCTTATGCGTTAGTGAAATCATGCCATATAGTGCGGGCCTTAACCGTAACATCCAACAATGCTTAATCGACTATGATATTCCTTTATATCTATCTAGAACAGTATCAAAAGTCGTGGGTAAAGATAGACTAGAAAAGGTCATTTTAAGCGCAGTGGATGAAAACCTACAAATCATTCCAGGAACAGAAATGGAATTTGAATGCGATACCCTCATTCTTTCCGTTGGTTTAATCCCATATGTTTCCTTACTTAACTATATTGACTGCCCAATTAGTTCTACGAAAGGTGCAGTTGTTAATCAATATATGGAAACAATGATTCCTGGTATTTTTACCGCAGGTAACTGTCTACACGTTCATGATGTTGTCGACTTCGTTAGCCAAGAAGCTAGACTCGCAGGTAGAAGTGCGGCTTTATATCTTAAAAACGAAATCGATAATAACGAAAAGAAAATTCCAATTAAACCAGGAAATAATATATCCTACGTTTTACCACAATTTGTTTTAGAAAATAGTGTGGATGACATCACCTTTAAGTTCAGAGTGAGAAAACCACTTAAAGATCAAATTGTGATGATTAGAAGTGGAGATATTGTTTTAGGTAAAGTTGTTAAGCCTGCTTTAATTCCATCCGAAATGGTGATGGTCAATTTAAGCAAGGATAAACTACAAGAAGTGAAAGATGAAATCGTCATCTCCGTGGAGGACCGCTAAATGAAAGATTTAACATGTATCGTTTGTCCTAGAGGCTGTCGCTTGCACGTCGATGATGACATGAACGTCACAGGCAACTTCTGCCCACGTGGTAAAGAGTACGCTATCAGCGAGCTCACACATCCTGTGCGTACAATCACATCTTCCATCAAAGTGACTAACCGTCAGTACACACTCGTGTCCGTTAAGACCACAAAACCAGTCCCTAAAGATAAAATCTTTGAGGTCATGGAAGAGATTGATAAATTAAGCGTTGAAGCCCCAACCAGAATTGGTGACATCGTTAAAAAGAACATCCTTGGACTCGATAGTGATATTGTTATCACTAAAAATATCGACTAATTCATAGCCTAGTTATTAGTTAATGATTAGCAAAGTAATCATTTTCAAATGTGCATTTATCTTTTATTATTAATAACTTAAAGGTATAATATCTTTAAGTTGAAACATACTAATGAAAGGAGATCACTGTGGAAGACATTATTAAGGTGTCCGCTTTAGGCGGGTTAGATGAAAACGGCCGTGACTGTTACGTTATTGAAATCAATAACGA
>JBGUMU010000056.1:0-7747 GCA_045116995.1 Bacilli bacterium | reverse complement strand
AATTTAGAACCACTCATCATGTCCTTTACTTTCAAGTCTTCGATACAAATGATTTGGTTTTCACCAATGATCTTCTTTGAAAGTTTATGGAGATAATCGTTTCTTTGGTTATTGATGTGACGATGAATTTTTGCGACTTTAATTCTCTGCTTATTTCTATTATTACTACCTTTAACCATCTTAGAGAGTTTTCTTTGTTCTTTAGCAAGTTTGTTCTGTGATTTAGTTAAGTATTTGTGGTTTTTATATTTCTTACCATTAGAATCAACAATTAAATCTTTTAATCCTAAATCTAAACCAACTATTTTATTAGATGGCTTTAATGGTTTTATTTCTGACTCAACTAATAAAGACATATAGTACTTATTATCAGTAGTCATAGAAACAGTAATGGATTTAATCGTGCCTATAAAGTCTCGATGTTTTTTAATTCTGATACGAGGACATTTAGGTATAGAGATATATCTATAGTTATTAGAAAACTTAATATTTCCGTTTATCATGTTGGTTGTATAGCTTTGATCATTTCTTTTGCTTTTAAACTTAGGAAAACCTGATTTATGAGAAAAGAAAGCTTTAAAAGCGGTATTTCTATTTATTTGAGCGTTGCATAAGGCCATTGAATCTACTTCTTTTAAGAATGAATAATCTTCCTTATATGAAGCAGGAGTAATGTTTTTAAACTTACCAGTGCTTTTATATATCTCATTCATATCAGTAAGAGGCTTATTATAAAAGAAACGAACACACCCAAAACATTTAGCAAAGAATACTTTTTGCTCAGTGTTAGGATAGATACGATACTTATAAGCAATTCTTTTCATAAATAACAGGTATAAATAAAGGGGAGAATAAAACAAAAACCTTGTTTCATCTTTTCCCCTATATCCTTATCCTATTAATATTATATCAATTCATTGATATATTCTCAACAAATATTTGTTGTTTTATATAGATATTTGCTTGTTTTTATAAACATTTATAATTAGCAATTCATCCCACACTTATAGAGGTAGCCATCAAATTGATGTGGGGAATTCTGCTGGAATATGTTAAATAACAAACATGGTCACAATGATGTTTAAAAAATCATAGAGACCATGAGAGAAGGCCACACCAAGATACTTATATTGTTTAAGGAAGTATTTAGCAAAACCAAATACTAAACCAATACCAAAGGTAAATAATACTTGAAGAGGAGAACCATTAATTAAATGCCATAGACCAAATAAAGCGGATGCAATAATGACACCAATCCACTTATGTTTGTTAAAGAAAGACATAAATGTTTCTTGATAATAGACTCTGAACACTAATTCTTCTACTGGACCAATTACTAGTAAGAAGAAAAAGAAAGCATAGATTAATGTTCCGATATCATAGTTGGTATGAACGCCCACTAAAGAGTGGCCACACCACGCTGGAATAAAAGCGATAAACAATGACAATGTTAAAGCGATGCCTAAGCCTATGAGGTATTGCCAGAAGTTCTTGAGTTCAATACCAATCTTCACGCCAGTTAACTTAATCGCCACAAAAGCGGTAGCCCCGTTTAATAGGTTCATAGAGACACTAAATAATCTTTTAAGGATTAGATTATCTTTAAAAGGATTAAGACCACCTAGAAAGGTGAATACGCATATTAATATAGTAGTGACTATTAAGATAATAATCTTCTTTTTCATTAATTATAAGAATATACCAAAGTATTTTTTGCTTCAATGATAGTAATACTGCTATAATTTTTAGCAGTTTTAATAAATTAATACGTCTAATAGGTGAAGAGGTCAAAACATATGAACAAGAAACTACTCTTATTACCAGTGTTATTAATGTCAGGTGCTTTAAGCGCGTGCGCTATTAGAGTGGAGCATGTCACGCTTAAAGATATGCTTGATAAATCAGTCTCTAATTACGCAACCTTATACGTTAGTCGTAATTCAAAGCAAACGTACGCTACGGTTAGTGATAATGATGGTTCTTTCTTTAAGTTTTTAAAGGCTGGTATCTATGAGGCAGAGATGGTTGGAAAGATATCTAATTTCCAATCAACTTATAATAATGATTACGTTGAATATGGATATAGTGTTGACGCTGGTGAAAGAGAAATGAACTACTTCGATATCAGAGTGTATGAAACTGGTGAAGTAGAAACATTTGCAAGTGGTTCTGGTGACTTCTTCTATCCTAAAGAACAATTTACTGCTTATAAGATGAATCAATCCGATGTAGAAAGCTTATTTACTTACGCGGAAGATTACGCAAGAGATTATGAAAGAACTATGGCGAAGCGTGAAGCTAACATTAGTGAATTTATTTATAGATGTGAGCGTAATAGAGTTAACGACTTTGGTTTAAGAATACAAACTAATGAAGAACCTCCAAGACAACTTACTTATGATGTTGTTGATAAAAACGGTGTCATCCTTGATATCTTTAAGGATATTAGATATGAAGAAGTCGATGAAGTGTTAGATGTTAATCCATATGCTTGTATTACCGTCGCGGTAAGAAGTGATTGGAGAATGTTTATCGACTATGTTAACGGTAATGGCTATATGAAATATGAATATGACTCACCATTTGAAGTAAATGGTTATGGAGTTATTGTACAATACTTTAAAGTTACCACTAAGACGGTAGTTACCAATCTATATGGCACAATCTTTGATATGATTAGTGATCAATATGAAAGAGATACTCAACAATAAGAGACAATAGATTATGAATAAGAAGCTACTATTAATACCTATTACATTGATGTCATGTTTTATGGGTGCATGTACCTATGATGTTAAACGCGTTGATATCAATGAGATATTAGATTATAGCCTTGATAGTACTGGCTACTTCTTTATTTATGGTCTTGGTAATGATTATGATACGTATAACGACTATGAACATGCAGTCGCAAATATCATTAGAAATAATATTGGTGAAGTAGGAGCTGGTAAAAAAGCAGATGGTTTAAGTGGCGTTGGTAATGGTAGACAATTGGAATACCGTTTCCAAACAAGCACCACTCATAACAGAATGTATTACTTCACTATCTATATTTATGAAGACGGAACAGTGGATACATACGCTGGTGGTTCTAGTTTTAGATTTGTTGGTCCTAAAGATCAATACACCACCTATAAGATTAGTGAAGAATCCGCCACTAAGATTATTGATAAAACAATTGAAAGAAAAGAAGAATGTGATGCGATCATCTTAGCGGATAGAGCCAGAGCGAAAGAATACGCGACATTTGAAAACTTCTTTAATGAATTTAATAAAAATGAAAATAGTAGTATCTATTACCGCGCAAAAGAATATGCTCCAAGAAGTCAACCACATAGCTTGGAACACACTATCGAAGATAAAGACGGTGATATTTTAGAAGATATCATGGGTCTTGAATATCAAGATCAAGAAGAATATACCTACGTGAGTGGTATGAACACTATTAGTCTCATTATAGACGCCAATTGGCAGCTCCATATCGATTACACTAATGGTCATGGTTATATGTACTATGCGTTCGATGCCACTATTACTGAAGTTGATTGTATTGAGAAATACTTCACTGTAAATAAAGAGAAATTAGATACATTAAATGATAAGCTTTTAAAGATAATCGAAGATACAAATGAGTAAGGAGCACACTATGAATAAGAAACTGTTATTAATACCAATCTCAATGATGTCATGCCTTTTAAGTGGCTGTGATACTTCTAGACACATTGAATTAAAAGAATATTTTGAAATCAAACAAGATTATTCACATGTCATGATTGACGAAGAAGATCAATATGATTATGGTCATGCTATCGGGGATATACTTGCTAAATATGTTCCTTATGCAAGTAAACAAATATCCTATTCAAAAGGAAACGCACAACCATGGATGACATATTCCTTTAAAGGAAGTCAAGATGGTTTTACCCATTTCAAAGTCTATATCTATAAAGAAGGAAAGATTAATACGTACTGCCTAAAAGATTCTATGATAGGCAGAACAGAACAAGAAACAACATACACTATAGCTAGAGACGCTATTGATGATCTTCAAAAAGAAGTGAACGCTCGCATGGAAGAAGTTCGCACTATTTTTAAGGAAGAAGAAGCTAAAGCAAAAGCGGACGCCACTACTGATAAGTTCTTTGAGTTATTAGGAAATCCAGAGAATGATTTTAAACCATGGGTGAATGCCTATTTAGACGATGATTACCAATCTAAACGTTTTACCAATATCACTCCTGAGTTAATACAAGACTTAAAGAACCTAGACTATAAAGAAGTAGAGGGAAAGGGTGTCCCTGAAGAGTTTTCACACTTCGAAATTAGAGCAAGTGATGATTGGCAATTAACCATTTATAAAAACGTTCCATATGCCTCGTTGTATTACATCTATGACAATACCCTAACATGGACCACTCTTAGCGTTGTTTATAGCATCAACGAAGAGATGAGAAGTGCCTTGGTTAATAGATGCCAAGAAATGATTGATAATCACACTTATCTCAAAGCATAATTAAAAAACCAGATTGAATGTCTGGTTTTTCTTTTATCTATTTTTCAAATGGATTTTCTGTTGGATATGGAAGGTTCTTTGGTTGGTTATAGCCAATATGCTCCGCTTTTAGGTATTTGAATACTTCATAGATGGCTTTACCTTGATGACCAAAGACCACCGCACCATGGTGTGGGAAACCGTTTTCAATTAAGACGTGTCTATAGAATCTATTCATTTCCTTAATAGCGAATACACCAATTGAACCAAATGAATGAGTTGGTACTGGTAAGACTTCACCTTCAGCGACATACGCTAATAAGTGGTTATCTGAAGTGGACTGTAGTCTATAGAAAGTAATTTCACCTGGTTTAATATCACCCTCTAATGTTCCATTAGTGACTTCTTTAGGAAGGGCTCTAGCCATGATCTTTTGATATTTCATTTCTGGCTTACATAAAAGGGATGTACATGTATTACCGCAGTGGAAGCCCATAAAGGTATCTCTAAAGGCATAATCATATTTACCTTCAATATCTTGCTTATAGAGTTCTTTTGGTAAGGTATTGTTGATATCTAATAAGGTCACTGGTGATTCACTCACACATGTACCAATATATTCAGAAAGCGCCCCATAGATATCAACTTCGCAAGAGACTGGGATACCTCTCGCGGTTAATCTTGAATTAACATAGCAAGGAACAAAGCCAAACATTGTTTGGAATGCTGGCCAGCACTTACCTGCGATAGCGACATATTTTCTATAGCCTTTATGTTTTTCTACCCAGTCCAAGAGTGTTAGTTCATACTGCGCTAATTTAGGTAAGATTGAAGGTATTTTATTACCAGCGCCTAAATCTTTAGCCATATCTTCTACCACTGATGGGATTCTTTCATCATTTTCGTGTTTCTTAAATGATTCAAATAAATCTAATTCACTATTTTCTTCAATCTCAACATTGATGTTATAGAGTTGCTTAATAGGCGCATTACACGCTAAGAAGTTTTGAGGTCTAGGACCAAAGGTAATAATCTTTAAATTATTTAAGCCAATAATTGTTCTAGCGATTGGTAAGAAGTCATGGATTCTATCAGCGAGATCATTCGCGTCCCCCACTGGGTTTTCAGGAATATAAGCATTAACGTTTCTAAGCTTTAAGTTATAGGAAGCATTAAGTAAGCCGCAGTAGGCATCACCTCTATCAGAAGAGAGAACACCGATATTTTCTTCTTCTGCAGCAATAAACATCTTTGGACCATCAAAGTGCTTCGCTAATAGGGTTTCACTAATCTCTGGACCAAAGTTACCAAGGAAGACCACTAAAGCGTTACAGCCATTAGCTTTAACATCTTCTAATGATTTAACCATGTCTGTTTCGCTTTCAAAGATACAGACAGGGCATTCATAAATATCACTTTTGTTATATTTCTTTTGATAAGCTTCCACTAGAGCTTTTCTTCTTTTGATGGATAATTCAATTGGGAAGCAGTCTCTAGATACTGCGACGATGCCAACCTTTACTTGCGGGATGTTGTTCATATATGAACCTCCTTATTCATCTTTATATTCACGCTTAGCGAATAATGTTTTCTCTAATAATAGACCCATGAACTTTTCATTTAATAAGTAAAGTGGGAACGCTAAGACTGCGTAAGCACCAACAAAGATGATTTGTTCTAAGGTCATAGTCTTAAATAATGTCAGTGTTAAGTTAGGAATAATATGGTTAAAGATGTATGGAATAATCTTAAGGAAACCACCACATTCATTAACCATCTCAGTACCACTGATGATGAAAAACTCAGGTGCTAACCATAAGATGAAGAGAACCACTACTAAAGTAAGTGAATATAAAATCTTTCTAAATGTCGTAAATGGACGACAGTTATTAAAGAAGATAATAAATCCACCGATAGTGACACATAGTGCCATAGTAGGTATCCAACCAAAGCTCACAATTTCACCATTTACAAACTTTGTCGCAAGCACTGATTGTAATATATCCACAGTCAGTCCTTGATTGATTGCGATTTGACTAAATAAGACATAAAGAAGGGCTACCGCCACAGGTATAAACATATAGAAGCCTGATAATAAGGCTCGTTTAGTAACATTCTTATAGAAGTTGCCTTTAACTCTTGCCTTATCTGGTTCTAAGGCGACAAATAAACTAGCGATACCAGTAATGAAGATATTAACCAAAGACATGACTGTTGGTTGAATCATATGTGGTAAGGCAATAAGCATTGGGAAGATGGTAATAAAGAACCATAAGTAATCCTTCATCACAAATAAGGATGAAGATCTTTGAATGTTATTAACTACTCGTCTACCTTGGAAGACAGCTTCCTTCATATTGGAGAAGTTAGAATCTAATAAAACGAGATTTGCGACGTTTTTAGTGGCCGCTGCACCATTTGCTAAGGCAATAGAGCAATCGGCTTGCTTAAAGGCTAATAAGTCGTTTAAACCATCGCCTGTGACACCAACGATACGGTTGTTCTTTTTAAGAATAGCGATAATCTCCGCCTTTTGGTCAGGGGTGACTCTACCAAATATCGCGTTATTTAAAACAAGTTCTTCTAAATTATCTTTATCGGTAACTTTGGACATATCTACAACTTTATCCCAGTTAGCGATACCAGATTGTTTAGCGATATAACTAACAGTGCCAATATTATCACCAGAGATGACTTTAATATCGACATCGTTTTCTCTAAACCATAACATTGTGTCTTTAACTTCTGGTCTAATAGTGTCGCTTAAGATATGCATCGCTACTAAGGTGTTATCCGCTGGAACTGGTTTATCTTTAATAACGACACCATTAACTTTGGCTAAGACGATAACACGTAAACCACTTTGAGCGTATTCATTAACTTTAGCTAAGACTTCTTTATCTTTAGTGATGTATTCAGGAGCGCCCATCACAAACCAACCTAAGCCTTCAAATTCCACCGCGGAATACTTTCTCGCAGAAGAGAAATGAATTCTATCGTTAACTTTAAGTTGATCTAAATTCTTAAATTTCTTTCTAAAAGCATTAGAGGAATTCTTTTGACCATAGTCATCAATACGTTCTACGAGTTTACCAAATTTATTTAATAAAGCGGTTGATGTTTGGTTAGCCTCATTAAAAGCGTCTAAGTAACTAGACATTAATTTATCTAATGATTCTTCGTTATAACTCTTATCCAAGATAATAGTTTCTTCAAGGGTCATTGAACCATCGGTCAATGTCCCTGTCTTAT
>JBGUMU010000055.1:0-18470 GCA_045116995.1 Bacilli bacterium | reverse complement strand
TTCAGTAGCTGGGGCTTCTTCGACGACTGGGGCTTCTTCAACAGGAGCTTCAACAGCTGGAGCGGCTTCCACCACTGGAGTGCGGTTGATTAATGGTTTCACAGCTTCTGGATGTTTGACATCTTTGATAGCGCTACGGATGACCACGATGGACTTACGAGCACCTGGGAGACCACCTCTCACTAAGATGTAGTTCTTTTCTGCATCGACAGCGACAACTAATTGGTTGAGGACTGTAGCAGATTCGTTACCGTAATGACCGGACATGTGTTTACCTGGCATAACGCCGTGGTTGTAACGACCGTTATTAGCGAAGGTACCTTGACCTCTGTGGTAACCTGAACCGTGACCTTTTGGACCAATGGTTTGATTCCAACGTTTGATAACACCGGAGAAACCGTGACCCTTACTTGTGCCAATGACATCAACGACGTCGCCAGCTTTGAAGATGTCTGCTTTGATGACATCACCGAGTTGGTAACCGGTCATTTCATCGCCCTTTAATTCTTTAAGGACTTCATGTGGGACTGTATTGGCTTTCTTTGCGATTCCCTTTTCGCATTTGTTGGCTCTGGATTCTTTTAATTCTTCATAACCAACTTGCACAGCGGCATAACCGTCTTTTTCAACAGTTTTGACTTGTGTGACAACGTTTGGTAAGACTTCAACGACTGTCACAGCGTAGATTTGGCCATCTTCAGTGAAGACTTCAGTCATGCCCATTTTTCTACCGACAATAGCTTTCATTGACTCTTACCTCCTATAATTTGATTTCGATATCAACACCGGCTGGTAAGTCGAGATTCTTTAAGGAATCAAGAGTTTCTTTGCGGTAATTCTTAATATCGATGATTCTTTTGTGTGTTCTGATTTCGAATTGTTCACGAGAATCTTTGTACTTGTGAACCGCTCTTAGAATTGTGAACACTTGCTTTTCCGTTGGGAGCGGAATTGGGCCAACAACTGTGGCGCCTGTGTTTTTCGCCGCGGCGATGATCTTTTCAGCACTTAAGTCTAAGTTGACATGATCATACGCTTTAAGACGAACCCTAATTGTGGTTGCTTTTGCCATGAATTGTTTTTCCTCCTATCACTATCAGGCTTTGACTTTAACTCTCTCAGTGCGAATTACCTGAATACACCTTCATGACAACGCCTGTGGGTGTATCAGCAACCTCGCACGTCAACGCGAGCCGTCAACGTTTAATATCATACGTGAGTGTGTATACGCTGTCAACAACTTATTAAATAAATTTAAATATATAAAGGCGAAAAGCTCGAAAAGAAGCGAGACGTGAAGCGATTTTCAAAGCAAAAAAATTGCAACAAAAAAGGCGAAAAAGTCATTTTTCACCCCTCATTTTTCAATTTTTAAGCGCTTAAATTTCGTCTTTTTTCACTCTGATTGAGAACTTGCAGCCACAGTAATGCTGGAAGTACAAACCATACTTACGGACAATATCGAGCGACTTTTCATAGCCACCATTTTTCTTAAAATCAGCGGGTAGCCATTGAACCTTTTTGCCACTAGAAAGTTCTAAGCCAATCTTGTTCAAATCTTGAGAATTCTTGAATCTTGAGATGCTCATGACAGTGCCCACAAAATCAAAATTATGAGCTTCTGCATAGTCGATAGCTTGGCCTAATCTCTTTCTAAAACAGACGCGACAACGATCCATACCTTCACGTTGATCAGCGTATGGTTCTAAGTCTTTGTTGTAGGTTGCATTATCATATTCAAATTCAATAACTTCTATATCTGCGGAAATGGCCTTTAAATAGCCTTTAAGCTCGTTTAGACGGCGATTATACTCTTCCTCAGGATAAATATTGGAATTGTTATAAATGATCGTTATTTTAAAGTATTCTTTGATTAACTCAAATGGGTAGGTAAAACAAGGACCACAGCAGACATGCAAAAGTAAGGTGGGCTTTTCACCTTTTTCTTTTAGAACTTTAAGCAGTTTCTCTTGTTCTTTTTGGTAATTAATCTTTGTCTCTTCCATAAATAAACATCGCATCCCCGAAGGAGAAGAATCTGTATTTTTCTTCTACTGCATGCTTATAGACTTCAAGGGTAAATTCTCTACCCATGAAAGCGGAAACAAGCATGATTAATGTTGATTTTGGTAAGTGGAAATTTGTAATAAGAGCGTCGATGGTTTTATATTCATAACCAGGCTCAATAAATATATTTGTGGCTTCTCTTGTAGGTTTAAACTCACCGTACTTAGAATAGTTAGCTTCAAGTGTTCTAACAGATGTTGTACCTATGGCAATAATGCGTTGACCATTCGCTTT
This sequence comes from Bacilli bacterium, assembly GCA_045116995.1. Lineage (GTDB taxonomy): Bacteria > Bacillota_I > Bacilli_A > RFN20 > CAG-826 > RUG14515. The sequence continues at coordinate 16,169 of JBGUMU010000055.1, read as the reverse complement.
AGCAGCATTTAATTTAGCCGCAGATTCTTCACTCATCTCATAGACTTCACTATGCATGATGTGGTCTTTAGTGTCTTCGACTTTCACTGGTCTAAATGTACCTAAACCAATGTGTAAAGTGACATCGACGATTTCGACACCTTTAGCTTTTAATTTCTCAAAGATTTCTTCGGTGAAATGGAAACCAGCGGTAGGCGCTGCCGCACTACCTTCGTATTTAGCGTAGACAGTTTGATATCTATCATTGCTGCATAATTGTTGAGCGATATATGGAGGTAAAGGCATTTTGCCCAATTGATCTAAGACTTCTAGGAAGATACCTTCATAAATAAATTTAAAAACACGAAGACCTTCTTCTCTTTCTTCGATACATTCTGCAATGAGTTTACCTTCACCAAAATCGACTCTAGCGCCGACTTTTAAAGATTTAGCAGGTCTTGTTAAGCATTCCCAGTTATCGCCCTCTAATTGCTTTAAAAGTAATAACTCGCAGTGCGCTCCAGTAACTTCCTTAACGCCTAATAATCTAGCGGGAATAACTTTAGTGTTGTTTCTGACTAAAACATCGCCTTTATGCAAATAGTCGACGATATCGTAAAAGTGCTTATCAGTGTAAGTATGTTCATCTTTATTAACGACACAAAGACGGGAGTGGTCTCTTTTTTCACTTGGTCTTTGAGCGATTAATTCTTCAGGAAGATAATAATCAAATAAATTAATGTTCATTAGAAGCCTCTTTCATCACCAAACTCAGCGAGTTTTTCTTTCATGAATTCTTCGTATCTATCTTCTTGGATAGCCACTCTGGCTTCTTCCACTAATCTAATAAGGAATCTGACATTATGGATAGACATAAGTCTCTTACCAAACGTTTCATCACAAATATGTAAGTGCCTTAAATATGCTTTTGTGTAGTTCTTACAGCAATAGCAATCACACTTATCATCTAATGGAGTAAAGTCTTCTTTATACTTTTCATTCTTGATGTTTACACGGCCATGGCTTGTCATTAAAGCACCATGTCTGGCTAATCTAGTTGGTAAGACACAGTCAAACATATCAACACCACGTAAGATACTACCTAAGATGTAGTCAATAGAGCCAATACCCATAACATATCTTGGTTTATCTTCTGGTAAGTATTTAATAGCGTAATCGATCATCTCGAAGAATTTATCTTTTGGTTCACCAATGGATGTACCACCGATGGAATAGCCAGGGAAATCCATTTTCACTAATTCTTCAGCGCACATTTTTCTTAAATCTTCGTAGTCGCCACCTTGGACAATACCAAACAAAGCTTGGTCTTCTCTAGTGTGGGCATCTAAGCCACGCTTTGCCCATCTTAATGTTCTTTCAGTGGACTTCTTGCAGTAGTTATAATCGGCTGGCCAAGGAATGCATTCATCAAAAGACATAGCGATATCAGAACCGAGTTTTTCTTGGATACCAATAGAAACTTCTGGAGAGAAGAATAATCTGTCGCCATTTAAGTGACTCTTGAATTCAACGCCTTCTTCGGTGATTTTACGGTTTTCCGCAAGTGAGAAAACTTGGAAACCACCACTATCTGTGAGGATTGGACCATCCCAGTTCATGAACTTGTGGAGACCACCCGCTTTAGCAACGATATCCGCTCCTGGTCTGATAGAGAGGTGATATGTATTGCCTAAAATAGTGCCCGCTCCCATTTGATGGAGTTCTTCTGGGGATAAGGTTTTAACTGTGGCTAAAGTACCAACAGGCATAAACATTGGAACTTCGCAATCACCATGAGGTGTATGGAGGATACCATATCTTGCGCCTGTTTTCTTATCAACGTGTTTGATTTCTAAATAAAAGTTTTTCATAACGTAGTTATTATACTTATTAAAAGAAATTCTTCAAACAAAAAGCGTAGCTCTTCGCTACGCCTTGTTAATGTTAGTTATCTTATTTAAGGATAAGTTTTCTTAAATTGAGAGCGCCTTTACCTTCGTAAACGAATGTAACTTGATCTTTTTCGCCACCTTTTTCAACTGGGAATTCGATCACTGCTTCACCGTTAACGTTAATGTCTTGAGCGGCTTCTTTTTCACCATGCTTCATGACGAGTTTGCCTTGGGCTTTACCATCTAACTTAATACCGAAGGATTTGGTCTTCTTTAAGTCGAAGTATTTATAGGTGATAGAACAACCGTCGTTGAAGTTCTTAATGTATTGGTTTGGATTTTCTTCTCTATCTTTACCTTCTTGGGTTAAGAATGGTTCTTTACCATGGCCACCTTTGAAGATGCCATAGAATCTGTTACCATCTTTGGCTCTTAAGCCGCAGCAGATAGAAGCGAAGTATTCGCCTTCGCCTGGTAATGGTTTACCGTATAAACCTTGGGATGTTCTTTCAACTTGCTTGAAGGAACCATCTTTTTCCATGAACATTTCTTCGGCGAAGCCTTGTCTAGAGAATTGGCATTTATTTGTTTGTCTGTGGGCGAACACATAGTAATGACCATTAACTTCCACCATGGAGCCGTGTGTGTTACCTGTGAAGTCACAAGCATCTTTACTATTTTCAATACCTCTTAAACCGATATCACCATTAGAAACTAATGTGCCACCTTTTCTGAATGGACCTTTTGGTGTATCACCGATACAGTAGAACAATTCGTGACCAGCTTGTGAGGAATAGATGAAGTAGTACTTATCTTTGAACTTACGCATTGAGCTTGCTTCAAAGAAAGCGTGGATGCCATATTCACCATCTTTATCACATTGGATGGATGGAACTGTGGTAATTGGTTCACTGATAACTGTGACCATGTCTTTTGGATCAAGTTCAACGACCGCACCACCAAGAATGTTCTTAGCGCTTAAGCCTAAGACAGGATAGAACAAAGCAGAACCATAGTATAAATAGACGTGACCATCTTCAACATAGACTGCTGGGTCAAATGGTGCGTAGTTCTTTTGCCATTTTGATAAATCAACTTTACCGTGGAATTTGAATGGGCCGGCTGGAGAATCAGCAACAGCACAACGAATAACCCATGAACCTTTTGTAAAGCCAGGTGCTGGTGAATAATAAATGTAATATTTACCATCTGGACCTTGGCAAACGTCAGGAGCATAGAATTGGGTTTTCATTTTATTTAATGGGTCATCTGTCTTCTTCCAGATAACACCTTCGTAACGCCAATCAGATAAATCATCAAGTGGAGCGGACCAAGTGATGTAGTCATTTAAACAGAAACCGCTACTACCAAAACGGTCATGTGAACCGTAGACGTAAACGCGTCCATTAAAAACGTGTGGTTCACCGTCTGGGACGTATTCAAAATTTGGTAAGTACGGATTAGTTACAACTTTTTTCATTATAAAACTCTCCTATATGTACATATCCACTTTACAACAAAAAAGCATTCGCAATGATTGTAAACTTGCTATTTGCATATGACAATCTTACGAATGCGCGTGTTTTAATTAGAGAACTTTAATGAAGTCTGCTTTTCTCTCTTTCACTTGAAGAGAGGCTTCATCTTGTGGATAACCAAGGATGCAACTGCCCACGATTTTATAGTCTTCCGGAATGCCTAAGGCCTTTTTAACTTTTAACCCATTTTTGGTATTGAATAAATCATCGAATTGATTGATCCAACAGGATGCGAGTTTTAACGCATGAGCGGCCAAGAACATGTTTTCTAAGATGCAGGAACAATCCTTATCAGTGAACATATCTTCACGAGGAGCACCCACTAAGATAATTGTTTTAGCGCCATACATGCAGTCACGATTTTGTTCATTTAGCGATAACGTCCTCAACTTTTCGACGTATCTTTTGCTGTTTACGACATAGACATTAGCGATTTGTCTGTTTTTCGCACTTGGGGCGAATTTGCCAGCTTCCGCTACTTCTAAGGCTTTCTTGAGTGAAACTTTCTTGTCGCTATAAGCTCTACAGCTAACGCGAGATTTGATGAGTTTAATGGTTTTGTTTTCCATAAATTCTTTTAACCTCTTATCTATAATACTTAACAGTCATTAAAGCGATGTTTTTATTTGTTTCGTAGTCACTCTTTAATTGTGATTGATCAACATCAATTCCTTTATCATGGCAGTACTTCACAAACTCTTTTGTAAAGAACCATAAGCGAATGTCATGCTGGACAAATGTGTCGTTGGAGACAAACTTTTCGTATTTGAATGGCATGTAATAAAGTTTGCCGTTTGCGTACACAAAGTTATCTGGTTTCATATCTAAAGCCATTCTATCGTTTCTCGCGTACCAGTAAGCTTTGAACATTAGTTCCAAGACTTGTTCAGGAAGAGGCGCAATTTGAAGCATACCAAAGCAGTTTTCACCTTCGATATATTCCACAATGGCCCATCTGAGTTTCTTATCGTATAAATAACATTTAGGATTGTTGACACCAGAAACTCTTAAACGATGTTCGCAATCAGTAAACTTCTCAAAGCCATCTGGATCGTTATCAAATTTCATTAACACAAAATATTTGCCTTTTCTTTCTACTTTGAATAAACGATCACTGATTTGTTCGACGACTTGATAGTTTTTTCTTTTAATTTCAATTTCTTCAACCATGCTACCATTTTATCGGTATTTAATTTCTTATAAAAGAAAAAGATACTATGTTTCTTCTCACGTATATATAATATTGCCATTAAAGGAGAGAAATTATGGACAAGAACATTGAAAGATTTATCCACTACGCAAAGATTGATACTCAAGCAGATGAGAATACAGGCACTACTCCTTCTACCGAAAAGCAAAAGAATCTCAGCCGTCTTTTAGTTAAAGAATTAAAAGAATTAGGTTTAGAAGATGCCTATATGGACGAATATGGTATCGTTTATGCTCACCTCAATGGTGAAGGCGATATTATTGGTTTAAATAGCCACGTTGATACTGCTTTAGAAGTCACTGATGAAAATGTTAATCCACGTATTGTCACTAATTGGGATGGTAATGACATCATCTTAAACGAACAATATCGTATCTCCTTAAATCAATTTCCTCGTATGAAAGAATTCATTGGCAAGGATTTAGTGGTTACTGATGGTAACACCTTATTAGGCGCTGATGATAAGGCTGGCATCGCCATTATTATGGCGGTCTTAGACTATATTAAAGAACATCCTGATTTCAAGCATCATCCTTTAGCCATCGCTTTTACCGTGGATGAAGAAATCGGCGAAGGTCCAAAGCATTTCTCTTTAGAGAAAATGGGTGCGGACTATGCTTTCACTATTGATGGTGGTGAAATCAATAGCATCGATATTGAAAACTTCAACGCTCAACAATTGAAAGTCAAGATTGACGGCGTCGCTGTTCACCCAGGTGAAGGTAAGAACACCTTAATCAACGCTCTTCAATTGCAATCGGAATTTATTAATATGCTTCCTCAAAAGGAAACACCATATTACGCTGATGAAGGCTATTGGCACTTAACATCAGTTAATGGCACTAGCGAACAAGTTGAATTTGTCGCTATTTTAAGAAACTTCTCTAGAGAAAAGCTCGAAGAATTAGACGCTAAGATTTATCAAATTAGAGACGAATTAGCGGCTAAATATCCAAAGGCCAGTATTAAAGTTGAAATTACTGAACAATATGAAAATATGAAACCATACGTGGATAAAGATCCTCGTCCAGTGAAGAAAGCAGAAGCTGCTCTTAGAAAGCTTGGCATTGAACCAAAGTTTGAACGCATTAAAGGTGGCACTGACGGTGCAACTTTCTCTAAGATGGGTTTAGTGACTCCAAACTTAGGTACAGGAAGTGGCAACCACCACGGCCGTTTTGAATATCTTTGTATCCAAGATTTCAATAAGATGATTGATATTGTCCTAGAAATTATTAAAAGATAGTCTTTGAAGGTGCTTTAAAAGAGGAATACCATAGAGTTATGAGAAAAAGTGGCGCACTACATATCATTCTCGAGATTGTTACTATATTAACCAACATCATCATTGGTGTGAGTGTTTTAACTTTTATTGCTTATCAGTATCAAGAGAAGCTCGATCTCAATAAATCATTCATCGGTTCAGTTGTTTTAGCAATCGGTGTTACTGAGATGGTTGAATTTCTCTCATTAAAGACACTGGCTAAGTATCGCAATATCCCTAACGCTGTTGTAGCAGGATTATCGATGATAACCGGTATTGTGATTATGGCGGTAGAAATGGAATTAGCGACCGCATGTGTCGTTTGGGCGATATGTGCAATGGTTTTCCAAGTTGTGAAGATTGCTAATGCAGGCGTTAACGTTCTTAAACAACCATTCCTTAATATCGTTATTATCGTCCTTTGTATCACTGAGATTATCTTCTGTATTTTCCTATTAGCGAAAACAGTTGAAGCTTTAGATCACCACTTCATTTTCATTGGTGTTTCATTGCTCGTCGAAGCCTTTATTTTACTCGTTGAATTCATGATTCACCGTTATCAAAAATAGTTTTATAAAGATTTATTATTATAAAAAGAAAGAGGATTAAATCCTCTTTTCTATTTCTTAGCTTTCTTTTCTTGTGAACGCTTATCATTAATTTCTTTCATCTCGGGTTCATCAATGATTTTCTTGCCGTTTTTATTAGCCCAGTCCACACAGCCATTTAATACTAGTTTTAAGAATGGACGTGGTACTTTAACTAACATCTTAAGTGCGGCATCGGTAAATTTAACATCGGTATTTAATCTATCCGCTGCATATCTAACTGAAGAGATATCCACTTCTCTATTTGGAATAGCAATAGATTCTGGTTTCTTAAAGTTTGAACACCAGAAGTATTTGCTGTCTCTATAACCCCAGTTAGTAGGTAATGGGCAGTAATTACTACGTGTCGCTCCATTGATAATGGAATTATAGTATTTCTCTTTAATAAGAATATGGTCGATTCTTAAGATGAAATGCGCACCAAATTTAGAAGTAATACCATTGAAGTTATGATATTTAAAGCTATCGTAGTCCTCTAAGACTGGATCATCTTGAGCGTTATCTAATTCACTCATCCATGTGCATTCAAAGACTTGCAATGCTTCATCTAGGATTTTTGGATACTTTTCTTCTGGATGTTCATCTTGTGATAAACCATCAACAGGTGTGAATCTAAAGTTCTTCATCTTTTCTTCCGGGGTATCACCAGGGAAACCACAGTCAACGTGTTGAGCGAAGTTCTTTTTAGAATATGGTAAGAAGTTAATTGTACACTTCTTATGTCTTAATAAACCTCTCGCAGTATTGGATGTATTTCTACATTCAAGGATCATCGCATAGAACTCTTTACCAGCGATGTAATAAGGGAAGATAAGAGAATACGCTCCGTAGGAAGTTAATGAACCATCTTCATTTAATGTGCCAATTAAAGTTAATGGCATTGGAAAGAAACTTGAAGACTGATAAAAATTATCAGTAATGCGAATACTTTTAAATTTGTTATTCATATGTGTAACCTCGTCACTATTATAAGCCTTTTTATAAATAAAAGGTTGACAAAAAGGTAGTTGGGACTTTATCTTGCTATTGTGTGAAGCGTTATTATTAACGCAGAAAGATAGGTAATTATGGAACAAACTGTTCAGAATCAATCAACCTTTAAGTTGAATTACAAGCGTACTTTTATTATTGGTTTCGCCTTCTTTGGAATTTTGCTTTTATGGCAAGTCTATGATTCATGGTGTACACCAATTCTAACTGAATTATTTAAGACTAAATTAGGCATCGCTGACGAAAGAAAAGTCCAATATCTCGTTGGTATTATGATGGCTATTGATAACTTAGCCGCATTAATTCTTTTACCAATATTCGGCGCTCTCAGTGACAAGACCAAAACAAGATTTGGTAAAAGAATGCCGTATATCGCTGTTGGCACAATCGTATGTTGTGCCTTATTCCCATTAATCCCATTCTTCTTTACTCAAAGTAATCTAGTGGGCGTTATCGTGATCATGGCCATGGTGGTTTTATTTGCGATGATGTATCGTAACCCTGCTGTTGCGTTAATGCCTGACATGACACCAAAGCCACTACGTTCCAAGGCTAATGGTATTATCAATATTATGGGTTATATCGGTGGCGCATTCGCTACCGTCCTCGGTATTTTCTTTGACTTTAAGAAAAAATACCTTCAAGTTGATGATAAGAATTTCTGGATTGTTGAAGTCCCATTCTTAGTGGCGTCTGTCTTAATGCTTATCTCTGCAATCGTCTTATTCATCCTCATTAAAGAAAACAAGATTCATGAAGAAGTTAAAGACGAAATGGCTAGAGGCGACGCAGTAAGTGAAACCGCTGATAAAGTTGACGATGATAAGCCATTATCAAAAGCTAATAAGATTATGCTCTTCCTTATCTTAGGTGCTGAATTCTTCTGGTTCATGGCTGATAATGCTGTTGGTACATTCTTAAACAACTATATCATTTACAATACTGATTCAGGCCAAGCTGCCACTAGTGTTTTAACTATCGTTGGTGGCGTTGCTTCTGTTGCTGGTTTCGCCTTAGGCGGTATCATCGCTAGTAAGATTGGCCGTAAATGGACATTATTTGGTGGCTTAGGTTTAACACTCGCTGCTTATGCTGTTTGGATCATTCTCACATTTACCGCTGGTGTTGGTGATGGTGAAGCTGCTCCTGTTTGGTTATATCCACTATTTGCTATTAAGGGCTTTGGTATGTCCTTAGTCCACGTTAACTCCTTCCCAATGGTTGTTGAATTATGTAATAGCAAGAAGATTGGTAGATTCACTGGCTACTACTATGCATCCAGTATGGCTGCTCAAACAATTACTCCAGTCGCCTTTGGCGCTCTCCTATTAGTGCCTTCATTTGACTGGTACTTATTACCAATTTACGCTGCTGGTTGTATTGCGCTTTCTCTAGTAGTATTCTTCTTTGTGAAGAATGTGAGAAGTAATAAAACAAAATTCACATCCGGATTAGAAGCTTTAGGAGAAGCGGAAGATTAATTAAATATGAAACCATTATGTATCGCGCATCGTGGTAAGCACGATAAATACTTTGAAAATACTTTAAATGCCTTTAAGGAAGCCGCTAAAGGTGATTATTATGGTATCGAAACCGATATTCATTTAACTAAAGATAATTATTGGGTTATCCATCATGATCCAGATTTCTTAAGCGATGGCACGAAATACGTCATAGCAGACATGACAAAAGACGAAGTTATCAAATTGCATTTAGATAACGACCAAGGTGATAAAGAAGCCTATATTCCGCTTTTTGAGGATTATTTAAAGATTTGTAAAGAAAGTGGTAAGCGCCCTATCATCGAATTCAAACCACAAAACCCAAAAGGTAAGTACTTAAAACAAATTACTAAGTACATTGATGAATATATGGGTTTAGAAAATGTGACATTCATTGCTTTCTATCCTTGGCCACTTATTAAGTTAAGAAATAGATTCCACAAAAGAGTACACTTACAACAACTCTTAGAAGAAGGCCATTATAAGACACTTTATAAATGGGCAAAGTTCTTCAAGATGGATATCGATATCGAAGATAAGTTATTAACTCAAGACTTAGTGGACATCTTCCATAAGAAGAATCTTAAAGTTAATGTCTGGACAGTCGACACCAAAGAGGGACTCAAAAAGATGGAAGAAATGGGCGTTGATTACGTCACCACGAACGAGTTAGATCAAAATTCATAAAAGAGAGGAAACAAATCCTCTTTTTTATTGTGCAACCAATAATTGCTGAAATTCTAACTAGAATTGCTTGATGTAGTCGCAATAAACACGATAAAGTATAAGCAACATTTAGGAGAAAGGCGCAATGGAAGAAGAAGTAATTGTTGAAGAACAAAAGCAACCTGAAAAACTTAAAAACGTCTTTCGCTATAAAAACTTCACACTTGCGTGGTTAGGCGCTCTTGTTTCTAATTTAGGAAATACTTTATATACCTTTGCAGTAAGCTTCTATATTTTAGCCTTAACTGGCAATAACGCTTTTATCCAAGGTTTATATTTAGCAACTGGTGGTATTGTCTATGTTTTAGTCACCTTATTTGGTGGTGTGATTAGTGATAGATTCCACAAAGGCAAAATCATGTTTATTTGTGACTACGCCAAAGGCGGTATGCTCATTGCCTTTACGCTCTTGTTAATGTTTCTTGTTCAAGACGCTAATGCGAAAGTCGCAATTCTCTTTGTGATTACAATCATTGGCAATATCATCGCTGCTATATTCTCTCCAGCAGCGGCATCATTACTTCCACATATTGTTCCAGAAAAATCATATCAACAAGGCCAATCCTATTATTCATTAATGCAGAGTAGTCTTGGTGTTTTAGGTGTCATATTAGCCGCTGTTTTATATAGCGTGTTAGATATTCACGTCTTATTCTTCATCGTTGGAGGTTGCTACGTCCTAAGTGGTGTCTCTGAAATGTTTATAAACTATGACTATAGGAAGAAAGAGGAAAAACTCACTGTTAAACGTGTGTTCTCCGATATTGGGGATGGTATGAAATATATTGGCAGTCTAAAGCCACTACTTTTCTTAATGATTGGTATATTGTTACTCAATTTCTTCGTTGCACCATTAAGCGCGAACTTCTTACCATATTTCGTCGCTACTGATGTCGCATCACAAGATTATTTGTTTAATAAGTTATTAACTCCAGAGATGTGGAGCTCAGTCATTCAAGTAGCGTACGCTATCGGCATGATCGTTATGGCGATAGTCTTATCTAGTAGGCCACAAAAAGACCGCATCTATAGGGGTTTAAGTATCTCACTAATTATCTTCGCTTCTTTATATGTTGTTTTAACAACTCTTTATATTCTCTTCACTAACAATGTTGCCCATATCAACGTCATGCTTGGAGCCTTTATTCCAATTGGTATCACAATGGGTATGACATTAATTGCTATTAATATTCCAATTACGACAAAAATGTTAACGATTGTCGATAAAGATAAATTAGGAAAAGTGAACAGCGTCGTAGACGTTGGCTCACAAGGTTTAATACCACTTAGCAACTTCTTAGCGGGACTTGTGATATCCGGCTTAGGACCAAGTTGGTTATGTATTATTTCAACAATAGGCTTATCTTTAATGACAGTCTTTTTAGTCACTAATAAGCATATTAGACAATTATGATTTAAGTAGACCCACTAAATCGGCGATGGAATCAATGATGTATGTGGGTTTTCTTTCGGCCTTATTAAATTCTTCTAAGGTTGTTTCTCCGCTTAATACTGCAACAGAATCAACACCAGCGTTTAATCCAGCGACAATATCTGTATAATAACGGTCTCCCACCATCATTGTTTCTTCCTTAGTGACACCAAACTTATCCATCACTTGATAAATCATTGTGGGTTCTGGTTTTCCTAAGAAGATTGGGGCTTTATCAGTGCACATCTCAATCCATTTGCAAAGTCCACCACAATCTGGAATATAGAATCCATCTTCAATTGGACAACGATAATCCATATTCGTGGCAATAAATTTGCTACCCTTTTGGATATATAGACATGCGGTCTTTAATTCGTCATAAACTAGCTCAGTATCAAAAGAGGCTAATACGACTTCAGGGATATTTTCTTGATAATCTTCTATGAGAGTAAAATGCTTTCTTAGTTCATCTTTAAAAGTCTTTACGCCCAAGACGTAAAGAGTCTTAACGTTTTGATCTTTTAAATATCTAATTGTGGTATCAATTGAGGAATAGAAGTTGTCTTCAGTACAATCAATTCCCATTCTTTTGATTTTATCAACATAGAAAGGTAATGAATGAGAGGAATTATTAGTCAAAAAAACAAACGATATTTCGTTTTGTTTAAAATATTCGAATGTTTCTTTCGCGCCTTTAAATAAACGTTCACCGAGATAGACGGTGCCGTCCATGTCGAGGCATATAAGTTTTTTGTTCATTTAGGAACTATTTCTTAGCGATTTTGCCTTTATTAGCACCTTTGGAGTTGTGCGCTAAAACTGCACGGCCTGTGCTTTCTGCTTTTTCTTTAGCATAGGCTTCACCTTCAGCTTTTGTGGCGAATGTCTTGATGACTTTGTCACTACCGGTGATGAAGAGTTGCCATTTGCCATCTTCTCTCTTAGAGAGGTGGTAAGAAGCATTAGCGCTTGGAGCAGCTTTCTTTGGAGCTGGCTTTGCGGCAGGTTTCTTTGCAGGAGCAGCCTTTTTGGCTGGTGCTGGTTTAGCAGCGGCTTTCTTAGCTGGTGCTGGTTTCTTTGCAGGTGCTGGTTTGGCAGCAGGTTTTTTAGCTGGCATGATAATATTTCCCCTTATTTATATTTATTATAGAAATAACTCTGGTTTTTTGTCAAAAATCTGCACATCGCAAGGGAATACTACACCAATTTGTTTTCTAATCTCGTCCATGAGTTCCATCACATCCACGGATGAATCTAGACTCACTAAAGTGTTTGGTTGTTCACCTTTGATATATTCAGCAACCACTCTGAATTGGGCAGCGAATTTCTTGTTTCTATCTCTAAATACTTCTTTGCCTTCTTTTGTTTTAAGCACCGCTTTGCTAGCCATATGGAATAAAGGAACTTTAATTGTGCCATTTTCTCCTTTTATGATACAGTGCTCACCAACGAGCTTATTAATCTGACTACTGACGTGGGCTTTAAAACCATCGTATTCAAAGATTGAATCGTTAAATAAATCAATGCCGTTATATAGTTTTCCTTTAGAGGTGATGGCCTTTGGTTTTCCAAATAACTCATACACGTATCTAACGGAATAGACACCTAAGTCAAGAAGCGCACCACCATATCTAGATGGATTAATGTATCTACCTTTTGCTTTGTTATAGCCAAATATTGGCATATTAAAGATGCAATCAACAGAAAGGATTTTGCCTATTCTTTCTTCTTTAATCCATTCCTTAACTTTATTAGCGACAGGATTAAACCATGTCCACATTGCTTCCTTAAGGATTGTATTATTCTTTTTACTAAGTTCAATTAGTTCTTTCAATTCTTTTGCGTTGCCTGTAATTGGCTTCTCACATAAGACTGGTTTATGGTTTTCCAAACATAGTTTGCAAAATGAAAAGTGCGTTTCATTAGTAGTCGCAATATAGACACCATCAACACGAGGGTCATTTATTGCTTCTAACGCACTTTCATAAACTGTGGAATTATAAATCTTGGCAAACTTTTCCGCTTTTGCCTTGGTGCGATTGAAAACAGACACAATTGTGTGGCCAGGATTAGTGACTAACTCTTTAGCAACTTTCCTAGCGATTTGACCTGTTCCGATAAAGCACCAATTAAACATTTAGTTTTCCTAAGCTTATTATTGTTTGACAATTAGCTGGTTTCAAAGCAATTCTTTAAATTATTTTTCTCCAGTCGTTTGATTATAAGATTGTTTAGGAATATAAGTACCACCGGTAGTCTCGATGATAAAATCATATGTTCTAATGCATTCTTTGATTGAATCGCCGGCATTTTCATAATAAGCATAAATAGTACAACTGGTGTTGATAGAAAACGTTTTATATTCATCAAACACAATTTTTACCCCGTCAGAATTCTTGAAGTCAAAGAGATAGTTCTCAACTTTGCGCCCAGTCGAATCATTCCAAAAAGCAAAGTAAAAATAAACATCATCTTTACTGTCATTTGCTATTTTGTAATCAAAAGTAAAGCGTTCGTTTTCCTCATCAATATCTGCTTTGAATAAGAGATTGCCAAAAGTATATTCTTCGCCCAGTAAATAGATACGTTGCTTAGATCGTTTGTCAGTACAACCGGTTATACCTAGAATAATGCTTAAAATAGCGGTAAAAGCGACATTAAATCTTCTCATAAATCCTCCTATAAATTCAGGACAGCAATTGCTCCAAATCCGATATAGCCACTCATATCGTAGAATCTAGAGTCGGATGTCCACCCATCTCTTATCTCAAATACAATTTTCGTCTGTTTTTGTTGAAATATCCACCATCCTGTTGTTTTTGCGTAGTATCGATACCCGCAGACAGCCATGGTATGTGTCCCATACGTTCCAATTGAGGTCGACCATAAAGATGGCAGCCCGCTACTTATTTTGGCGGCAACAGTATCTAAATATTGAGACCAGGAAAAATCTTCAACCGCATCAACTTCATAGCCATATTTTTCGGCAATTCTTTCGATAACCGAGCATGATTCACTAATCGTACCACCATTAACCTTTTTAAACGTTGTATCAATAAGGTGCCGTACATCAACATATAGTTTTTCAAAACTATATATGGTTGAATTGTTGTGTTGTCTCAAATCATATTGATGTATTGAATCTGCGTTGTTATTGTAAAAAAGGATTTTTGATTTGTTGCTGCCAGAAGCATCAAAGTATTTGGAGTAAAGATTTGGCTCTTCTACTCTCGGGTCATAACTCACCACATTCCATACAGAGGGCATGCTAAACCAACGTGTGCTAGACATATATCTTAAAAGATTGTAAGAAGATATGAACCAACAGTTGCCTTCGGAATACGGAACTGCTCTTTCAACATTCGTTTGGCTGTCTTTGACTATTTGATTTTCTATATAACATGAATAATTATATTGAGTGCATCCGTACATAGAAAGACTTTTGCTTTTTTCTAGTGTCCACCCATCACCGTACCTGTCTTTAATGTAGAGATCTGGGTAAATAATGTTTCCGCATCCTGTTGAACCTGCCTGCTGTCCATTGTAATGACTATCAGAAAATTGTTGGTCAATTTGCTCTGTAAGCAATTTGTCGTTTGAATCTACGCTTAAATATTCACCGTCAAAAAGGTAGAAATAGCCTTTAGAACTTATATATTTGCATTGTTCAAATTCAACGTTTAAAAAAGGGGATTCACCAGTGAAATTAATATCGTAAATGACATAATTGTCAGCAACAGTCGCATATCCATTTTCTGAATCAAAGTCAAGAAACACGCCTTCATACGTATTACCACAATCATAGATAGTTATATCAAACATTCTTTCTATACTTGCAGCTTCCCAGTTCATGTTGCAATAATCATTACATTTCAACACAAAAGTAGACAAATTATCTTTTATGAAGGAAGCAACTGAATGACTATCCGTTCCAAAAGAATGCTCGAGATTCGCCTGCTCATAGGCAGCTTGGTTATTTTGGAAAGCAATACCCAAAATCAAAAAAACAATACTAAAGCCACTACAATTACATCTCAATGCTTTATTCACAAGCCATATCCTCTTATATTTTAATAATGTTATGATATCATCAAAAAATTTTTTGCTCAAGTTTGTTTGCGCTAAGAGCAACAAAAAAGGCAAGCACTAAGCTCGCCTGTTTTGAATTACTTATTGTGTTGGCCTTCAACGCATTCGACCGCTTTAGCTTCCACTGGAACAGCGGCTTTATATCTTTCTAAGAATCTATCGAAGCCCTTAACTTCTTCTTTAGAAGCAGCGGCAACATCTTCTTTAGCGCCAGCGAAGATTTTATTTTGTAAATAATCTTCTAAGGTTTCGCCTTTTTCTTTTTCCAACATGTAAGCGGCTAATAAGGCTTCACCATATGGGCCACCTTCACCCGCACTACTTAATGTAGCAACTGGAGCATCTAAGGCAGCACTTAACGCTTTAGCGCCAACCACTGGGGTTTTGAAGAAACCACCATGACCGTAGATTTTATTAACTTCAACGCCTTGTTTCTTTAAGATATCAACACCGATTCTTAAGACCGCAAGAACGGCTAAGATATGGGATTTCATGAAGTTAGCTAAGGACATCTTAGCGTCTGGTTCTCTCACGAATAATGGTCTACCTTCTTGGACACCAACTGCGGCTTCACCAGAGAAGTAATTAAATGAGACAAGACCACCAGCGTCTGGTTCTGCTTCTAAAGATTTATTGAATAATCTCACGAAGAGTTCACCACGTTGGATGGAACCACCCGCTAAAACGATAGCTTGGTGTAATAATTCAACCCAAGCGTTGATATCAGTTGTACAGTTGTTCGCGTGAACAAGAACGGCTGGATAACCACTTGGAGAAGCAATAACGTCGATTTCTTTATTCATAGCAATGCTCTTATCAGTAACAAGAGTAATATTGCCAGATGTACCTAAAGAGGAGTTACCATAACCAACTCTAACAGAGTTAGTGGCAATCATACCTGTACCCATATCACCTTCTGGTGGGCAGAATGGGATACCT
>JBGUMU010000054.1:0-3511 GCA_045116995.1 Bacilli bacterium | reverse complement strand
TTACTTTTCTTCATTTTTAACTCTCCTTTTTCAAATAACAGCGCGAATATTATAAATATTCTAATTTTTTTATGCAACAAGTTTGTTAACAAACCCCCTCTAATCGTATGAAAAGCATGAAGGAAAAAACAAAAATTATCGTATCGTTTGCTTATGTAGTTTCTTATATGTAGAATATGTCACGGAATTTGAGGTAAGAGCTATGTCTACTTTAAAAATTAACAACTTACATGCCACTGTTGACGGCAAAGAAATCTTAAAAGGCGTAAACCTTGAGGTCTCTGAAGGTGAAACAGTCGCGCTATTAGGTCCTAACGGACACGGTAAATCGACACTTTTAAGTGTCATCATGGGTCATCCAAGATATGTGGTCACAGAAGGCAGTATCTATTTTGATGATAAAAACGTTTTAGAATTATCCGTTGATGAACGTTCTAAACTCGGATTGTTCTTAGGCATGCAAACCCCAAGTGAGATTCCAGGTGTTATTAACTCTGACTTTTTGAAAGCCGCAGTTAATGCCCGCAGAGAAAAACCAATTTCTACATATAATTTTTATAAAGTATTAGACCAAGCCACAAAAGAATTAAAAATGCCATTCGATTTAGCGACAAGATCATTAAACGAAGGCTTCTCTGGTGGTGAAAAGAAGAGAAATGAAATCCTTCAAATGGAATTATTAAAACCAAAACTCGCGATGCTCGATGAAATCGACTCTGGTTTAGACGTCGATGCCATGCAAGTTGTTGCCGAAGTTATTAATAAAGAAAAAGCTGAAGGCCATGGTTTCCTCGTGATTTCTCACTATGCTCGTTTGTTTGATATGATTCACCCAACAAGAGCGGTCGTTATGATCAATGGCCGTATTGCTTTAGATGGTGGTCCAGAAATCTTCAAACGTATTGACCAAACAGGTTATGAATTTATCAAAACTGAATATGGTATCAATATCGAAAAAGAAGACCTCGAAATGAACAAGGTTTCTATCGGAACCTGCGCTGTGAAGGAAAGCATTAAGTAATATGGGAAGAACTATTATTTCCAACATTAAAAATACTATCTCTAACGGTGATTATTTCATCGATGGTTCACTTTTAATTGGTGAAAAAGTTGAAATCGAAATAGAGGTTAACTCCACATGCGATATTCTTTTAGATAATTTAAAAGATATTAAAGATTTAAATATTGTCATTAATAGAGATAGTAATGTGAGATTATCATTCATCGCTGAAGACGAAATGAAATCTTCAAATATCAACATTACAGTGAAGAATAACGCAACACTTAATGGTTATTTCGCTGATTTTGCTGAGAAAACGTTAGATCTACACTGCAAGGTTAACTTAGTGGAAGAAGGCGCTACATGTACATATAAAGTTGCTTCTTTAACCGCCGGCGATGACCGTAAGACAGTGGATGTCTCTATCGACCACGTTTCACCAAGAACGTATGGTAAATTTGATTGCTATGGAATCTGCAAAGATAATGGCAAAATCCTAGTGGCGGGAACCTCCCATGTTTTTAAAGGTGCAATCAAGAGCAACGCTCAACAAAACGCCAAAATTATGGTTTTCGATGAAAGCAGTGATGCTACCGCTAAACCAGTTTTAAAAATTGATGAAAACGACTTACAAGCCAGCCATGGTGCGGTCGTTGGCAAAATAAATGATGAACACTTATTCTACTTAACATCCCGTGGTTTAAGTGTAGAAACCGCTAAGGAATTAATTACTTGGGGTTATTTAAAACCAATCTTAGAAGGTTTCAAAGAAGAAGACGTCAAAGATCATATTTCTTCTTTAATTGAAAGGAGAATGTAATATGTACGACGTCTATAAGATTAGAGAACAATTCCCAATGTTAAATAGTGATATCAAGATGCAAAATAAGCCTCTTGTTTTCCTTGATAACTGTTCAACCACATTCAAACCACAATGTGTGATCGATACAATTACTGATTATTATACAAAGTATAATAGTAACTCTCATCGTGGGGATTATGACTTATCTTATAACATGGATGTCATGGTAGAAGATGCTCGTAAAGAAATTGCTTCATTAGTCAATGCTGAACAAAATGAAGTCGTCTTTACTGATGGCGCTACCGGTGCTTTAAACTTAGTGGCCTATGGATATGGCTTAAAGTATCTCAAAAAAGGTGATGAAATCGTTATCAGTGTGGCCGAACATGCTTCTAATGTTCTTCCTTGGTTCAGAATTGCTGAACTCACTGGTGCGGTTATTAAATATGTTGATATCGTTAATGGCCAACTATTACCAGAGAACCTTAAAAAGGTTATGAGCAAGAACACTAAGATTGTTTCTTTAGCCCAAGTTGGTAACGTCTTAGGTTATGTCGCTGACGTTAAAGAATTCGCTAAGATTGCCCATGAATTTGGAGCAATTATGGTCGTGGATGGAGCTCAATCCGTTCCACACCTAAAAGTCGATTTTAAGGACCTTGGTATCGATTTTCTCGCTTTTTCCGCTCACAAGATGTGCGGTCCAACTGGTATCGGTGCTTTAGTGGGCCGTTATCAATTATTATGTGATATGAATCCATTTGTGACCGGTGGTGGTATGAACTCTATCTTCAAAAAAGAAGGTACCGTGGATTATCGTTTACCACCTTATAAATTTGAAGCGGGCACACTTAACCTTGCTGGTATCTTAGGCTTTGGCCGTGCGGTTAAATTCATTAAAGAAATCGGTATCGATAACATCCATCAACATGACCAAGAATTAATCGATTATGCGATTGAAAGGCTTAAAGAATATGAAAATATCATCATCTATAACAAAGATGCTAGAAACGGTATTCTAACATTCAATATCAAAGGTGTTTTCCCTCAAGACGAATCAACATTACTTAACTATAAAGGTATTGCCATTCGTTCTGGTGAACACTGCGCTAAGTTATTAGATAACTATTTAGAGACAAAAGCGACATGTAGAATGTCGACTTACTTATATACCACGAAAGAAGACATCGATGCGTTTGTCGATGCAATTATTAACGGAGGTGACATTTTAGATGCCTACTTTAACTAACGATATGATGAGATCCATCATTATGGACCATTATTCTGATCCACAAAATAAACACCAACCTCCTAAGGAAGGCTATGAAAAAGTTCATATGCATTCTGATAACTGCATTGATGATTTAGATATCTTCCTTCTAGTGGAAGGTAACATCATCACTGATGCTTGCTTTGATGGTACAGCCTGTACAATTTCAACATCAAGCACAGATATCATGTGTGATTTATTAAGAGGCAAAGAAATTACTGAAGGTAGAAAGATTATTGATGCCTTCCATCATATGATGCATGAAGAAGAATTCGATGCCGAATTATTAGACGAGGCCATTGTCTTCATTAACACAAGCAAACAAGCAGCACGAATCAGATGCGCAACCATAGGTTGGAATGCCGCAGAAGAGATTCTAAAGGATAAGTAATATGTCAAAAGACGAAGTTAAATTCCAAGAAGATTATAAATACGGTTT
>JBGUMU010000053.1:0-44931 GCA_045116995.1 Bacilli bacterium | reverse complement strand
GCTGTTATTTGAAAAAGGAGAGTTAAAAATGAAGAAAAGTAAACTATCAATAACACTAGTTACTGGCTTCATTGCTGCTATGGCTTTATCTGCTTGTAGCAACGTAACTTCAGATAAGAAAGCAATCGTTACATTTACTCCTTATGGTAGTAAAGAAAAGGTCGCTCTTCTTACCAACGATGTTTACAATGCCTACAAAGATACATCTAACGGTGTCAGCAAATTCTATGACAAAATCTTAGAAGTTTTAATTCGTTACGAATTTAAAGAAAAAGGCTTTAAAGGCGAAATGAATTACAACGAAATCGAGAAATGGGCTGCAAACCAAGTCAAAGAACAAAAAGAAACCGCTAGCAAGAATGCCAAGAACAATGGCACCAGTTACGACACTGAATGGAAATCAATTCTCGAAAGCAAAAACGTTGAAGACGAAAAAGGCTTAAAAGAATACTACATCTATGACAAAGAAAAGACAGTCATGGAAACCTGGTTCGCTGATGAATACACAGCGGAAGGCTTAAAAGAAGAATTCTTAGGTCTCAATGCTCAAGGTCAATCCACAGAAAAAGACGTCAGATCCGCTATGCCATATCACATCCGTCACATTTTAGTGAAGGTTGAAGAAGCTTCCTCTGATGAAAAATTCTACAAAGGTACAGTGAGCGAAGAACAAGCCAAGAAAATCTTCAAAATCGTTGAAACTTTAGCTAAAGGTGAAAAATCCTTTACTGAAACCGCTTTAATGAGTGAAGACACCTCCAACGAAAAGGGTGGTGACGTCGGTATTGTTACTAACGTTGCTTCTTCCGTTGGTCAAACAATGGTCAACGAATTCCGTTTAGGTTTATATGCATACGATAACCTTTATGATGCCGCTAACGCTGCTGATCCAGCCGCCGCCACCATCAAACAAGGTTTAGGTATCGACCAAAAGGTCAAAGACGCTTTACCAGCTAACGTTGTCGAAGTTCCATATGAAGCTTTTGTTAATCTTAATAAATACGCTGAAGTCACAGCTGATGCTAACAACACCAAGTTAGCCGGTGGCTCCACCGCTTTATTCCCAAGAAACATCGTTTGGAACAAATACTTCAACTTACACAACGTCTTTGTCATTAAGAACGCTAAGAAAGCTGACTACTCAGCCTTAGCTAACCCAAGAGATGAATTCGACAATCTTGCAAGCAACACCGTTTATGATGCTTCTTTACCAAGATTCAATGCTCAAGGTTACTTAGTTGATGAAAAAGGTAATGTTATCATTGGTGTTCGTAGTAACTATGGTATCCACTTCATGGTCATCGAAGAATCTATGTATGATTATGCTGAATTCGCAACATACTACGATACAAGATTACCTGGTGAAGAAGGCTACAACGAAAACGCTAGATCATATGTTAACTACATCAGATCTTCCGAATTCAAAGATTACAAGAATCGTGCAGACGATATCTTAAATAAAATCAAAGGTTTTGATCAAACATACGATTATCGTTTATACAATTACCTCAAGACCCAAGTCACCATCGAATTCAATGGTGCTGCTGAAGGCTTAGGTAACGCAATTGATACTTTTATCAAAACACAACAAGAAAACAACACATACAAACAAGACACAGGTTTAGCGGAAGACTGGAGAACATACACAGAAATGTTAGCCCTTCAAGAAAGCAACCGTGATGCTCAATACACCACAAAGAATGCTATTACTGGTGAAATCTCCCCAACATTAACACGTCTTGTTCCTGAAAAGGTTGCGGATGACTTCTATAAATTAAAGAACAATCCAACAGCCACAACAGATCCAACTTATATCAAATTCACTGAGGAAGGAGATTACTACTACTATGCGTAAAAATATCTTAAAAGTGTCCGCACTCGCGTTACTCAGTACATTCGCTCTCGCCTCATGTAGTGATGACATTATTGCCAAACCACAGGCTTATGATGATAAAAACTCTCCAGTCGTCACAGTCACTGGTTACAATGGTGAGATCTACAACAACAATTTCAAAGATATCTACGATCAATATCGTGAAGGCACATTAGCTCAAGATGTCTTAAGTGAATTGCTCTATCAATACTCTGTTAGCGTCTTTGGTAACTACAACAAAGTCACCGCTAAAAAGGTTACTGACAACCCATATGGTGAAATCACATTAAAAGCCGCTGTTGATTCTTACAAAAATGGCGACAAGAAAGATGCTGATGCATTCATCAAAGCCCACAGTGCTTACTGGACCAAGAACAAAGCTGGTCACCGTGTTGACGACCAAAACAAAGAAGTCGCTGACGATGCCGCTCCATCCCAATCCGAATATGCACGTTTAAACCAAAAATGGGAAACCATTGAAAAACGTATCGCTGAAAAATTATATTCCGCTATCTCTGGTGGTTCTTACAGTGAAAGAAACGTTTTCAAAGAAGAAAAGTATTTACGTTCCCTTGCTACTAACATCGAAAATAACGTTCGTGCGTTAACAGCAGCGGAATACTTCGAAGGTGTCTTAACTTCCGCAGTTGAAGATGAAGACGTCTTCAAAGAACAAGCCGAAAGACTTGATGGCAATATGGACTACATCCTTCACCGTGCTAACTACCAAAGCAATGCGGCGTTAGATCAAGATGAAGATCCAGATCAAGATGCCACATATGTCGAAGACAAACTCATCCCAGATATCTATCGTCAACTCTTAGTTGAACAATACATCTTAGATGAATCCTACGACACATTAGGCCGTACATCTGCCAGACACATAAGTGTTCTTTCCATCACTGAAAATAGCAAATACATCGATAAGGCTGAAAGATTAATGAAAACATTCATTAATAACTACGTCTTCAATAAAGACCGTGCAGCAGACATTACTCTTGATGACTTCAAGACAGTCTCTGAAGCTTGGGTCGGCGCTTTCATGAGAGATGCAGCCAACCAAGATGTTAGCTATCCAGCTTACAAATTATCCAAAGAAGCATTTAGTGATGATGCCATTAAGACTGCTACAGTCCAAGGCACAAACTACAAGTACTTCGAAGGCACCAACTATGGTGACATGATGGAAGATTTCAAGAAGATCAGCGAAAACCCAAAATTATCTGAAAACGAAGGCACCTACACAAATAGCGGTGCTTACACAGTTGCAGTTGGTCAAGAAATCAAAACACGTGAACTCCAATTAAAGGACTACACATCCACAGGTTGGTACATCAAATCCACTGGTGTTGCTGATTTACCAGATAGCATTAAGAATCAATTATTCGATATTAACGTTGCTAACGCCTTACTCGGTGATGCTTGCGTCGAATACACATACGACACAGCTAACAATAAGTGGGCTACAAACGAAGTTGCTGGTTCTAAGAGCTTAGTCAACGTCGTTGGTAAGATCAACGGTCAATACTTCCTCAGAAAGACAAGTAGCGTTTCCGATGAATCCATCCAAAACGATATCCTCTTCAAGAGCGATAGCACATACTACATCGTCTTAGTGGAAGATGCGATTAAGAGTAAAGTTCTTAACAAAGCTACATATGCTGATTTAGAAGGTAATGCACTTACCGACGCTATGAACAAACTTGAATCCTACATCAACGAAATCGTCCAAATCGTCGCGGGTAATGATACATATCAAACATTATCCAAGAAACATTGGGTCGAAAAGATGGAACTCAAGTATCACGACACAGTTGTCTACGATTACTTCAAATCAACATTCCCAGAATTATTCGACTAATCGAAAACACAATTAAGGAGGCTCAGACCTCCTTTTTTGTGCTATCATATCCTTACGAGGGTTACATATATGGAAAAAGATGTTTTTTGTAAAATCGTAGATGGTGAAATACCTTGCTATAAGTTATTTGAAGATGAAGACGTCTTAGCGTTCCTTGACATTTCTCAAGTCACTAAGGGTCATGCCTTAGTCATTCCAAAGAAACACTATGACACATTCTTATCCACACCTGAGAAACTCATGCATAAAGTCATGGACGTCGCGCAACGTATTGGTCAAATCAGCATCCAATTCTTAGGGGCGAAAGGTGTGAATATCTTAACTAACTGCTATGAAGTCGCTGGACAAACTGTTAAGCACTTCCACGTGCACGTTATTCCACGATATGAAGGTCATGATGGCTTCGAATTAGAAATGAAGTCTAATGTTGAAGGTTTAAACCTTCCAGTTATTGCTGAAACGATTAAAAACAACCTCTAGAAGACAAATTAAAAGGATTGACGACTTATTTATCATCAATCCTTTTTTCTTTTGTCTAAATCTCAAAGAAAGCCCAATCTTCTATAAGTGGGGGGAGGTCACTTACTTTTTTTGTTCTTCTTTGGTTTAATGGTTCTGCCGGTTGTTACGTTATTCACGGCCTTGACATTGTCATGATTTGTCTGTGATCCGCCGGTTTATTTATTGTTTAGATTCTTTGCCTACTAAAGAATAATATCCTCCGCCAACATCGCCAGGAATAAAATGAATTTCGCCATTGTTAAGCACTATTTTTCCATCTGAAATATCATATTCGTAGAACTTTATATTTTCTATTTCTTCAACATTATCTTTTAAATATGTGAATTGAATTGAAAACAATATGAAATAGTTTTTAGTATCGATAGTTCGCTCTTTTTTCTCTCTATATGGATATGCGGAAATTGTTTGCATAGCGCGCTTCGCGAAAGACTTGTCTTCACTTACAATAGAATCTTCCATTTCTTCCGCATATCTGTTTGCTTTTTGATGGAAATAGAGGTTTGTTTCCACAACATCTACATATGAAAAGGAAAAAGAAACTCGTGGCCAATCTTTTGTGTCATATCCACACGAAGAAAGCGATAACGTTATTACAATTAAAGATAAATTAGATAAACACTTATTCATATATTTCTATCTACAAACTAACATTAAAAACAAGATTTTTTCAAGATAAAATCATGATTAAAAAATTTATATACATTAAATATTCTTTATCGAACTCTCAAAAATACCAACATCTTCTGTGAGTGAGAGAAGTCACTTAATAGGCTTATAGAAGGCACGATTGTCTAATGGGAATACTTTATTCGAGAAGTTACCTGGTTCGACTTCCTGAAGGGCTTTATCCACCACAACCATCTTACTATCTAAATTATCTATTAAGGATAATAATAAGGCTTCTTTAGTATATGGCATGACAGGAGAACCAAATTCTTGTTGTCCATGATGAGATAAAACCATATGTTCAAGAAGCAAAGCGGTTTCACCTTCTAACTTGAGTTCTTCCGCGGCTTTTCTAATTTCTGCGCACATAATGCTAATATGGCCTAATAATTTACCTTCCAATGAATATTTATAAACGATTGGGCCTTCAAGTTCGATAATCTTACCTAAGTCATGTAATAAACAACCCGTAATCATTAAATCATGATCCGCTCCATAGATTGGGGCAAGATAATTAGCGAGGTCCGCCATAGTGACACTATGCATTAATAAGCCACTACTATATTCATGGTGAATAGAGAC
This sequence comes from Bacilli bacterium, assembly GCA_045116995.1. Lineage (GTDB taxonomy): Bacteria > Bacillota_I > Bacilli_A > RFN20 > CAG-826 > RUG14515. Next base: position 39,427 of record JBGUMU010000053.1, on the reverse strand, counting down.
CGCTGCAGGGAAGGAGAAAATCTTATCTCCAAACTTCTTAATCATATAATTTAAGATCTTTTGGCAATCCTCATTCTTAACAGAGGCTACGTGATTGTTAAACTTAGCGATTAATTCCTCTTTAGAGACCGGAGGAGCCTTCACAAACTTCTCGACGTCTATTTGTTCAAGAGGCACTAATTCGGCTGTTAGAATCTTTAATTGAAGTTGTTCTTTGTATTTATTTGTTTCACCAGTAATGGCTAAAACATTACCAACGATGAATATTTGTTCATCCGCTGGTGTAGCATCCCACTTTTTAGCGACGATTGAACCACTGGCATCTCTAAGTTCAACAGATAGATACGCACCACCATTAGTGTTGACACCTTTAGCGACATTTCCTAATAAGAATTGTCCTTCAATGTGTTCGTGATCATTAAAATCCACTATCATCTTCATATGTAAAATCCTCCAACACTTTTCTAATCTCTTGATACTTATACCCTTTATTAATTAAAGCGGCATAAATCTTTTGTTTAAGTTGATAACCTTCGTATTTCTTTTCATAACGATTTTTAATCTTTTCATAGTCTTTCTTTAGAAGGTCTTGTTCAACTTCGTTGTTTTGTTTCTTTAAGTCATTCACGACTTCTCTAGCAATGTCATGAGTAAAACCTTGAGAAATATAGGCTTGATAGACATGTTTCTTCTTACTTTCATAAGCATAACGACTATATTTCTTATCTAGCTTATCAAGTAAAGCTTTAGCTTTCTTCCTTTCAATACTTTGAGGGAAGTTAACTTTATTAATTAAGGCATCAGGAATACCTTTATCTTTCAAATGTTTAACAATTTTATTTTGCCCAAAGTTTCTTTCATTATCCCAAGCGATTAAGTCTTGCATAAAGGCTTTATCGTCTAATAAATCGTTTTCTTTTAATTTAGCGATGACCTTTTTCGCTGCGGCGTAGTTATCTTCTTTCTTAAGAAGCTTTTCTAACATCTCTTTTTCACTGAGATGTTTTTTACTCACTATTTGTAAAGCATAGTTGAGTAAGTTAGTCATCGCCGTGATTTCTTCTAGATTGGCAATGTCTTTACTAGTTAAGTTCTTACCTGCGTATAAATAAGAAGATACAAATGCTTCTTTCGAAATCTTTAGTGGCTCACCTTTAAAAAATGTTAAGGTCACGTGATCCTTATACATTTTGATATTCTTGATTTTACGACTACCAGTGTTTACGGATGGCACGTTTATAAACCCTCACTACGTTGTTATAGAATTTATCGATGGAATAGATATCCACAGTACGATAGGCTTCATCGATAATGGCTTGTTTTTGTTCTTTATTTAAAGAGAAGATCTTTTCCACTTGTGACACAAACGAGGCATCATCAGTGAAGAAATAACCAGTCTTACCATTGACGATAGTGCCGGTTAAGTTACTATCAAATCTCGCTAAAACGATTTTACCCGCGGCCATGGCTTCCATAAATGTTAAACCTTGAGTTTCAGTAATAGAAGCGGATGTATAAATATCAGCGAGATGATAATAGAATGGCACCTCTGTACCACTGACAAAGCCAATGAAGTCCACAAGATGGTTAATGCCTAATTCTTCGCATAGTAACTCTAATTCTTCACGATATGGACCATCGCCCACCACAAGCATCCTCACATCGACTTCTGGATGTTTCTTGTGATAGCAGGCAAAGCCCCTAACGGAAACGTCCATGCTCTTTTCTTTAGCGATACGTCCTAAAAGTAAGAACACTTTAGTGTTTTCTTTAATACCATGTTCTTCTTTGAACTTTTTTGTTCTTTCTTCATCAATTTGATCACTTTTAAAGATGGAGAAATCAATACCAGTAGGAATGACGTTGATGTAGACATCACTACCAACTGAACGCATATATTCTTTAGTCTTTTCACTTGGAGTGATGAATTCAGTCATACGATTAGCGAGTTCTTTGGAATAGACTCTGACGAAACGTTTGGCAAAACGTTCCATCAAACCACGTACGGCATAATATGTATAGTCCTCATAGGAGGTATGGTATGTATAAACAATTGGTAATTTAAGCTTTTTAGCCACTCTACGGGCTAAAACACCAATGGTAAAGTCTGTTTGATTATGAATGACATCAGGTTTGAAATTCTTGATGATTTTAAGTGGCTTATTAGCAAAGATATTTGTGAATCTATAGCCATACAACTTTTTAAGATAAATACCTGGAATATATAAGACATTACCGATTTGTTCTAATTTACCTTCTGTACTGCGTGGGGCCACAACAAGGACTTCATGACCATGCGCCATAAGGGCATTGGCCAAGTTGAAAGTGGATGTAGAGACACCATTAACAAATGGAGGGTATGTATCAGTAAAGATTGCTATACGCATTACTTGTCCTCCAAATCATCTAATTCCACTTCATCATATTCGTTTTGTGAAATACTGGCAGGCCCACTATCTTTGTTCTTTTTCTTAGGCTTTTTCCGACCACCTGGTTTCAACTTCGCTAATATCGCTTCACGCGACAGTTTAGAAGTCTCCACTAAAGAGGCAACCTCTTCATATCTTTCAACATAGGTTTCCTTTTGTAAGGAGTAGAATGTTTGTCTGTTTGGAATGTCCCCCATATGGACTTCGTTTTTTGGTGAAGAACGATAGAAAGCAGCAACAAGACCACCAATAAGGATTGGGATTACGAATGTTGCACTACGCCAAACAAGCAAGGATGAACGGCATAAGGCAATTGTGGCCTTTTTATCTGGAACACCATTAACACAGGAAACAAAGAATCCTATGCTGGTAATGTCAGGATTATCGTTTGGATTCATAAACAAGCTATTAAACACGGCCTCAGAAACACCAGCGCTGCCTGGAATAGGAATTAAGCCAGTAATCATTTGGTGATAATTGCTTAAGAAGATACAATCCCAGAAATTAGCGTGTGTACTTTGGTTGCCTAAAGCTTTACCAACGAAATATGGAACAGAGAATTTCAAAATCATATAAGCGGTAAAGCAAGCGATAACTAAAAGTAAGAATGGAATGTTAGTGGTTAAACGTCTAAATTCAATTTTGAAGTTCTCCACTTGAATACGGAGGTTTTCTCTTGTTCTATCTGGATCCTTAACAATTTTGATTTTGCTTAAAAGAGTAACAACTGGACCCATAACAAAATTATGGAAACCATGCCAGTAGCCCATCAAGAAGACAATAGCAATAACACCAAGGTTTAAAATGAAGCCAATAATTGTCAAAGGCCAAATTGGTAAATTAATAGCCACTTCGTTAATCTTAATACCGGTTTCAAAGTAACCTAATGAGTTAATAAAGTCATATTTAACGATAAATGAAATAGTACCAAAGATAATCAAAACCGATTGATAAACAATGGAATACATCGCTAAGATGGAGACCGCGCTGGAAACTTGCACGCCTTGTTTTTTATAGGTGTAAGCTTGCATAATTTGACCGCCACTAGCGCCTGGGGTAATCGCATTATAGAACTGACCGATTTGGTCAACCGCAATCGCTTGATGGAAATGATACTTTTTAGTGAACAAATGCGCAAAACAGAAAAGAATAAAGCTTCTTACTAAAACACAGCCCGCCATAATGGCAACAACTACTAGTAAGTAATTGATATCAGCAGTTGATAAATAGCCCCAAATCTCACTAGCGTCATCTTTAATAGCAAAGAAGATTGCTAAGCCTGTGGCAATTAAAACGAAAGAAATATTAAGTATATACTTAATTGTGGTCTTCTTATCTCTGGGTTTGCCAGACTTGACCATCTCTTCGTGTTCTTGAACTTTTTTCTCTAATTCTTTGTTAGGCATATCTACAAAATTATACCATAAAAAAAGACTATTGAAGAAAATTATCAATAGTCTTAAAAATAACGTATGTTTTAGGCGTTTTGGAAGCTAGTAACCTTACCCATAAATAATGGGATACCATCACTAGTGGTTACTGCATAGGCGAATGGGCGGTTGCAGTTAAACTCAACATATTCTGGGCCAGCACTCTTTTCAAAAACAATAATTGTATAAGCTGCACCTTCACCGCCTTGGTTATTGATTTCAAATCCTGCTTCATGAACCGAAGAACTGATGAAGCCACCAATAGGTGGGAAATTGGCACCAACACTAAATGGATCACGGAAGCCCATGCTTATAAACATATCGACGAGATCATATGCTGTTCTGGCTTTAAACTGTGGAACAACATAGCGAATTTCGTCTTTCTTAGTTTCGCCTTCTTCATCACTCATCACGCCATCTAATGGAAGAGTTAACATTTTGTTAAGAGCGGTTCTATTATCAAGAACTTCAGCGAAGTTAACATTGAAGTCAGGCAACAAGATTCTGAATTCTAAACCATGTTCGAATGGAATTGAGGCAATGCGATAGTCTTCGCTTTCATAATAGTACTGGTCTTCTTCTCTCTTTTGCATGAATGAAGTTTTTGTGGTAGTACCATCAATATTAGTGAAGTTAGCATCATAATTTGCTTCTTCTTTAAACTCAGTTAACCAACTTGATTTAAAGTAGACGGTATTGATTAAAGCGAATATTGCGCCTTCTAACATTCCTTTAAAACTTTCACCTTTAACTTCTAAAAAATTTCTTGTTTTGTTATTAATCCAATCGGCAATTTCGTTATACATTTGACTGAGTGGACCTTTGTAGAATTCTGCGAAGTAATAGTCTTCGAGAATCTTTGAATAGTTAGCGTCAAAGTTATCACCGTATGTGCTTTTATCAATCCAAGCGGATTGAGAGACATTAACGAGTGTCTTCTTCGCTTCATCATCAATTGCGGTTTTTAATAATCCATTTTTTACCGCATTAAGATGGTCAAAGGAGCCATCATAATGTAATAACTGATCTAATTCTTCTTTTGTTTTGCCATCAGCACCATCGTCGGCCATAGAGTAGCATGTCGCAATTGAATATGGAGAGAAGACTGGATTATGACTATCTATTTCTTCTTTATGCATTTCCTGGATAAAATCCAAAGCGAATTCTCTTAATGATTTAATGTAATTACTATCAAGAGCTTCTTGTGGTTCTGTGTTAAATGGTTTATTTGGACTATTTAACTTAAATGGTTCTAGATTTTTTAAATCTGGAATTGGTCTTAACTGTGAACCACTATTGGAAGGATCATTGAAAGCTGGATTACTAGCAGGATTAACAGTCGAAGCGACCTGACCAGAACAACTTGTCAACAAGAGTAATGGAATAATGCATTTCATTAGTTTTTTCATATCTTTTCACCTCTCACCTATTAAGACGATTGTCTTGCGATAATCTGTTAAAAATGTGTAACTTTACCCATAAATAATGGGAGTCCTTCTTGGCTAGTAACGGCATAAGCAAATGGACGGTCACAATAGAAATCAATTGTTTCCACCGGTTCGGATGGGCCGACACTAGTACATGACGCGACGATAACAGTATATGCTGCGGCTTCTATGCCTTTGTTTTTGGCTTCGAAACACGCCACATGTTTAGCGTCACCAATAAATAAACCAAATGGAGCGTCTGGCTTTAACATACCAGTAAAATCAGCACTATCTGAGAATGGTAAGTTACAGCCCATACTCTTAAAGAGGTTTGTTAAATTAAACTCGTCACGTGTTTTAAACTGTGGAACACGGTAATTAATATTCGCTCTTTTGCCTTCTGATACGAATGAGACACTTAATAATTTATTCAATGCTTCTTCATCAGTTAATGCACCTGGATAAGTGACATTCTCATCAGGTAAAAGCATTCTAAATGTTAATCCATGTTTCATAGGTAAATAAGCTATCTTATAGCCTTCACCTCGATAATAATAGGTTTCCGCTATACTGTTACGCATATAGGTCACTGTTTGTTCGCCTGATTTAGCAGAATGGAATGTATCTTTTAAATTATCACTTTCTTCAAAGTCATAAGACCAAGGAGAATTTAAGTAAACGGTATTTAAAAGCATAAGAGCGGTAAGTCCATCTACTTGGAATTCATCCTTATTAGCGTTTAAGAAATTCTTAGTTTTAGCGTTGACCCAATCCGCAATTTCTTGAGACATATTACTCAAGTTACCTTGATAGCATTCAGCAAAGTAATATTCTTCTAAGGTTTTAATGTATTCATCGCTAATAAAATCTTTATGGTCATTATTAAACCAAGCGGATTGAGAGACATCTAAGAATGTCTTATTTTGTGGATCATCAATCGCAGTTTTTAATAAAGCGTTTTGGATTTCATAAAGATGTTTGAAAGATTCATCATAATGTAATAACTTTTCTAACTGATTTCTAGTTTCACCTTTCGCACCATCTAAGGCCATGGAGAAACATGTGGCAATAGACATCGGTGAAAAAACATGGTTGTCATCATCTTTATAATAGCTATCAATCGTTTGCATGAAATCAGTAGAGAATCCTCTTAAGGAATTAAGATATCCATCAGTGACTGATTGCTGAATAGATTTGTTGAATTCTTTATTTGGTTTATTCAACTGATATTTATTGAGCTTTCCTACACCCGCTTGATTGGTGCAAGCTGTCAAAATTAGTAAAGGGGCTAATGCCATCATGATTTTCTTCATAGTTTTTTACCTCTCACCTATTAAGACGATTACAAATTGAAAATCTGTTAAAAAAGAAAAAGATTACCGATCGGGGGACCGATAACCTTTAAAAAGGGAGACTCTATTGCTAAAGAGACAATAGACAATTTTAGTTTAGCGCACTTTTTATCTTTCGGCATAGATAACAAATCTTGATATTTGTAAGCGCACTATTTTAAGAGGACTTCAACAACCTCTCACTTATAAGACGTTTAAGCCGAACGTTTTTGCTAAAAATATTTATTCCTCTATTATTTAATATCTCTTTTCTTAAATAAGCAAGCACCTGCGATAAAGAATGCTCCTGAATAGACGATATTACTTGCGATACCACCATAGAATGTGAAGTCATCAACGACCGCTACACCATTTTTAGTGGAAATTGTGGAGATACCATATAGAGGATCAACACACTTAACAACATTGCCAACATTGTTGAATGTGTCTAATGTTGATTGTTGGTTTGCTAAATCTTGTTCTAACTCTGGAAGAAGTTTAACGAGTTCTTCAAGTCTTTCGAGATCTTTAGCTGTTGCTTCTTGATTGGCTGATATTTTAGCCATTTCTTCTAGTGTGTCCGCAATTGACATTTGTGCACCAGCAACAGTTGCTTCTTGTATCATGACAGCGATGCCGAGAAGCATTGCGAGCATGGAAAGAGCAATGATTCCGATAAAGACTAATGGAATTGATGGACCCATTGATCTAAAGGCTGTAGAGATGAAAACTGCAAACGCAACAATTGAAGTATATGCTAAAATGCCGAGAATTACAAACTTGATGATAAATTCAGCATTCACCATACCACTTGCGCCTGTGTTACCAAGCAAGACAATTTCATTCACATTGAACCCGCCAAAGATTGAACCAAGAGCGGTACAAGCTAGGACATACACTAATAACAATGAAAGGCCTAAAACTAAACCTGAAATGAATAATGAAGCATAGATTTTAAATTTCGAATGTCCGGCAATAATCTTGTTTCTAACTGTACCTTGGTTAAATTCCAAAATGACGAATGAAATAATATTAATTGGAATAGAAATACCGAAATTTTGCATTGGTGAGAATCCGCTGATAAGCATTGATTGACCACACAACATTTTGACGCCTTCACCAGCAAATCTATCAAGTAAGAAATAGAGAAGGGTCATTAAAATCGCTAAACCACCACCAACAATGAGAGTGATTCTGAATGTAATATCTTTAGAAATCTTATAGAAGAAAGCTTTTAATAAACGAGTCATATTATTTAGCCTCCTTTACAAGATTTAAGTAGTAATCTTCAACTGAACCTTCAGAAGAATTAATAGCGGAGATGTCAACGCCAGCAGCATCTAAAGCCACGACCACTTTGTTAATCTTCACGCTATCATAGATTTTAATTTCTCCACTTGTGGAGGATCTATAATCAAGAAGGCCAAGTCCTTTTAAAGCTTTCTCAGCTTTTTCGATGTTATCGACTTTAACCATTAATGATTTACGGCATCTTTCTTTTAATTCTTGAGCGGTGATTTCTTCAATGAGTTTACCATGTGAGATAAAGCCATAGCAGGAAGCAATCTTTTCAAGTTCTGAAAGAATATGGGAAGAGATTAAGACGGTAATGCCATCTTTTTGATTTAATTCGATTAATAAATCTCTTAATTCAGCGATACCTTCTGGGTCTAAGCCATTCATTGGTTCATCTAAGAACATAAGTTTTGGTTTATTAATCAAAGCCATAGCGATGCCTAATCTTTGGCGCATACCTAAGGAGAAGTCTTTGACGCGTTTGTTGCCAACTTCTTCTAAGTGGACTTTCTTTAATAACTCATCTCTTTCTTCTTCTGTTAAATTAATGCCTGAATAAAGTTCAAGATAACGAATGTTTTGTTTAGCTGTAAGGGTAGGGACTAGAGATGTCGCCTCTACGATAGCGGAAATCATTTCTCTTTTTTCATAAATTCTGCGGTCTTTATTACCAACGCCGAATAATGTAAAAGAACCAGAAGTTGGTTCCGCCAAACCAGTTAATAAACGCATAATGGTTGTTTTACCGCTGCCATTTTCACCGACAAAGCCATATATGCTATGTTCTGGAATATTCATATTCACATGATCTATAACGAGCTTTTTACTATATTTTTTGCAGAGCGCGTTTGTTGTAATTAAGTTCATGCAATTTTCCTCCTTCTACACTAATATACATTTTTATACATTGTTATTCAATAATATTCGTAAAAATTGTATTATGATTGATAAATATATCCTTATAATAATAAAAAACTACCGATTACAGGTAGTTAAATTATTGATTGGTGCGGCTATTTGTCATTCATATTATTGATGGCTATAACCAATTTTTCATATACTTCTTGGACCGAAGAATAATGATCATATGTATCTTTGATTATTGTGCCTATAGAGTAGGCGGGACATGATAATTCAAAACCTTTTTTGTTAAATTCAATATAATAGGCGCTGTAAGGATTATTAATCGTTTTCTTACTAATATAGCCAATCCTTAAGAACTTAAATAAATTACTCATTTCATAATCAGTCTCATATTGGTCCAAATCAAAAAATGGTTTCATGCGTTTTTCTTTGAAGTCTTCTAATATTTCTTTAATAAAATACTTGTTTTCCATGTCAGGTATTGTAGCATATCTTAAAAACAAATTAAAACCCCATTAAGGGGTCTTCTTTTAATTATTGGTGCGGCTAGCAGGAATCGAACCTGTACGGGTTGCCCCACTAGATCCTAAGTCTAGCGCGTCTGCCAGTTCCGCCATAGCCGCATAAAAATTAAAGGAGGGAACGTGTCCCTCCTCTAGCTTACTTAGTTGGTGCCGTCTATCGGAATCGAACCAACAACCTACTGATTACAAATCAGTTGCTCTGCCAATTGAGCTAAGACGGCATATTTGGTGGACACTGTAGGGATCGAACCTACGACCTCTTCCGTGTGAAGGAAGCGTTCTCCCGCTGAACTAAGTCTCCAGCGCCTAAATAATATAACAAACTGCGTTTTATTTAGCAATAAAAATGTAGAACGCAATATATAAGATAGTAATTTTGAGATGGTATTACAAGTATTATTTGATATTTACTTAAGTAATGCGAGATTACTGTTAATAAATTGATAAAGGGATATAAGTTCTTTTAACTCTTTATCTAGTTCTGGACCATACTCTGGGGAGTTTCTAGTCATCTCACAAACAGTAGCGGCTTTAAACTGTAATGGGGTTAAAGAAAGATTGCCCGCAACACCTTTAAGCATATGTGTGACGTTAAAGATACCTTGAACATCTTTGCCATCAGCAGCCTTTAGTAAATCTGTATAAGTTGTACTATCTAAAAACTTGATGAGCATTCTTTGAATGAAGGCGTCATTCATCATTGTTTCTAATGCTTTAGCGTAGTTACCGCCTATTGTTTCATAAAATTGTTTAACGTCCATTTTGATATTCCTTTTCCATTAGTTTGATAAATTCATTCTCAGGTAATGGTTTTGAGAAGTAATAGCCTTGTATAACGTCGCAACCACTTTCCTTAAGGAATTTATAATGCTCTTCAGTTTCCACGCCCTCAGCGACGCTTGTAGCGCCCATTTTCTTGCATAATGCAAGGATCATCTTAACTATATCTTTGTTCATTGGATGTTCATCAATCTTTTTCATAAAGACCATATCGATTTTAAGAACATCGAATGGTAGTTCACTAACAACGTTAAGTGAAGAATAACCACTACCGAAGTCATCGATTTCAATTAAGAAGCCTTTTTCTTTTAATGATTTAACCAAGTTAATGACTTCTTGCTTGTCTTGGGAGTAAGCACTTTCGGTGATTTCTAAATAATACTTATCATGTGGAACATGAGCTTTGTCCACTGCTTCTAAAAGCTCTTTTTCTAAGTTTGGATTATGGATGTCCACGCGTGATACGTTCACGGACACAGGTAAATAGACACCAAACTTCTTTTCCCATTCCGCTTGTTGTCTAGCGACTTCTTCAAAAACATAGGCATCTAATAATTGGATAAAACCGTTTTCTTCGAAAAGCGGAATAAAGACACCTGGAGAAATCATCCCATATTTTGGATGGACCCATCTGATAAGCGCTTCAGCGCTGGATAAACGGTTCTTTACTCCTTGGATATTGTATTTAGGCTGATAGAAGACTTTGAATTCACGGTTCTTTAAACTGTTTTTAAAGCTATTAATAAGTTCTTCTTCAAAGAAGATTTTTTCCTCAACCTTGCTATCATATAAAGCGTAGATTGTGGAATCACCTGGAATACTGTTAGCGACGTTATGCGCTCTTCCGATAGCGAGATCCTTATCTAACGCAGGATCAACATTTGGATAAACACCGATATGGAGATGGACACTAGAGGCGTTTGTTAATTGTTCTAAATGATTGATTAAACCATCAACAAATTCTTGGTAGTTATCCTGATGACTACAATACATAAGGAAATCACCACCACTGGTGTGAGAGGCAAAGCCTTTGACTTTATCCACAAAGTGTTCTAAGAATTTAGCGATGTTCTTTAAAACTTCATCACTATAATTCTTGCCATAAAGTTCATTTAATAAGCGGAATCTAGTGATGTTAATCGATACCATGTCCTTTGAAATGTCTGGTTTGGCTTCATCAAACTGCACGCAGAATTTCTTAAAGAATTCGATGGAATAGAGATTTGTTAACTTATCAGTTTTTACTTCTTTAATGATGCTTCTATCTTCATAGAGTTCAATCATTCTTTTAACTCTAGCGACGATAATCTCTGGGTTAGAGAATGGCTTTCTAACAAAGTCATTAACGCCTAAATGGAAGCAGTCTCTTTCAATATCTGCTTCACCAGTAATAACGATAAATGGAATCTTTTTAATTTCTTTATCTTCTTGTCTAGCCTTAAGGATGGTAAAACCATCACCATCAGGCATATAGATGTCTAATAAGACTAGATCAATAATATCTAAATGTTGTGAGAGGGTTTTAAGAGTCTCTTTACCTGAATAAGCGCGCAAGATGTTGAACTCTTCTTCGAAGAAGGAAGAAAGAATATCACCACTGATGACGTCATCATCAGCAATTAAAAGAGTGCGCTTCGATTGTACTTCTCTTTCTCTAATCTTATCCATAGCGATCCCCCTATTTCTTAATCTTCTTAATTTCCGCTAAGACGAGTTTCATATCGATTGGTTTAGCAATATGTCCATTCATACCAGCTTCAAGACATTCGGCGATGTTTTCGGCGAACGCATCCGCGGTCATAGCGATGATTGGAATGTTTCTAGCATAGTCGCTATCGAGTTTTCTAATTGCTCTAGTGGCATCTAAACCATTCATCACCGGCATTTGAATATCCATAAAGATTAAATTGAATCTATCTTTGTTGTTTTCATCACTAATTAAATCAAGGGCTTCTTTACCATTACACGCTCTTTCACACTTGATACCATTCATATCTAAAAGCGTGGAAATGATTTCCCAGTTAATATCATTGTCTTCTGTCACTAAGACATTAATATGAGAGAAGTCTAAGTTCTCTTCACTAGAAGAGGCGCTTTCTTCTGGCTTATCAGCGATTTGAATATCTAATGTCACTGTGAACTTAGTGCCTACGCCTAACTCACTTTGACATTTAATGTCACCTTCAAGTAAGGTCACCATTTGTTTAACAATCGCTAAACCTAAACCAGTACCTTGAATAGAATTAACTCTACTATCGGTGGCTCTAGAGAATGGTTCATATAATTTTTCCAAGAATTCCGCGGACATACCAATACCGTTATCCTCAACGATATAGATAAGTCTTGTACAGCCTTCTTTTTCACTTTCAACTTCTTCAACATCCACTTGGACTTTACCATTTTCATTCGTGTACTTAAGGGCGTTAGAAAGAATATTAGTGAAGATTTGGCTTAATCTTAACTTATCAGCGTATAGCCATTCACTGGTGATATTGTGTTTATTGAAACTGAAATCAATATTCTTGGATTTAATCATTGGTTGAGAAATATTGATGAGATTTTCAAATGTTTCAGAGATAGAGAAAGTGATTGGGTTGAATGATAACTTACCACTTTCAACCTTAGAAATATCCAAGATGTCATTGATTAACGTTAATAAATGCTCGCTAGCGACTTCAATTTTATGAAGGGCATCTTGTGTATGTGGAGAGTTAGTTGGATCTTGTTGCGCAATAGTTGTTAAACCCACGATAGCATTCATTGGGGTTCTAATATCGTGAGACATTGTGCTTAAGAAATCAGTCTTAGCTTTATTGGCACTATCTGCTTCTCTAGCGGTTGATCTTAAGTTCTTATTTAAGAAGAGAAGGACCACTAAGTCAAAGATGAAGAGGGCTGCTAAACCAAAGCCAATAATGCCGATAACTAACCAGTCATTATGGACGTCTTCAATATCACTTAATGGAATATATGTAAGAATACTCCAATCTTCGATTGAATTAAGTGGAGAATAGGCAATAAAACATTTCTCATGGAAATAGTTTTTCATGGTTAAATAACCAGAACCATTTTTAATCTTGGCTTTTAATTGTTCAATGCCACTGGCGGTTGTGGAGTTATATGACTTGTAATATTCATAGAAACTTTCATTAGCGAAAGAGTTACCTGATAAGATGTATTTTCCATCACTATCGATAATGGCGACTTCTAGGCGGTCAAATGATCCACTTGGGAATGTCCATTCATCTCTTAAGTTATTGAGTAAAACCACACGGAGTAAATAGGCATCTATTTGCTTAGTGTTGTCATTTGGATCTACAAGTTTAACATCAGTATAGAATGCTAAGGATTTACTAATATTAATAGGATTCATGTATGAGGAAGATATGTTCATACCTTCACTAGCGGAAGCAAAGACTTCTTTTAAGGATGTGTAATCAACGACATTATTATCACTATCTTTTCTGGCCTTTGTGGAGTATCCCTTCAAGGCGTTATCACCACTCTTATAGATGATGTGTGCCATAACGGTATTATCAATGATTGATTCCTTGATAAAACCAATTGCTTCATCCATTGTTTTAGTGCGACCAGCTTCTGCTTCATTATTGAGATAATATGCCCAAGAACGGCACAAATGACTTTCACCAATTAGGTAGTTGTTGGTCATACTACCTAAAGAAACATTAGTATTTAGGAATGTTTGTCTACTATTCTCTCTAGTTCTGGTATTCGAATTTTTGATATAGAAAAACTCACCAAAAAACAAGCCTATGACGAAAGAAACGTTAATAATAACGATTAAAAAATCTGTTATTCTGTTACGAAAATCTTTTTTCACTTAAGTTAATTTTACTATCTTTTGTGAAAACAATAAATATTGTAATATGAGTTTAGAGCAACATATAAAGGGAGAATCTATATGAAAAAAGTTACGGCTTTTGCTTTTGCATCTATCTGTCTTTTATCGTTATCCGCTTGTAATAGCGGAAACAAAGACAAGGCTTTTAAGCCACAATTTGATAAAGAAACATCTTGTTCTTTAATGGTCAGAGGCCATTATGAGAACTTCGAAGCATTAACGGAAGAATTCCGTGAATTCAATGAGTATTATCCAAAGGTAAAACTCACTTATGAATACGATAAGAATCATAAGAAGAATATTCTTGAAGCTTTAAAAGGTGATACGCCACCAGATATCTTCTTCACCTATTCATCCTTAGACTATTCAACATTAAAGGATTATACAGAAGACTTGTCCGCTAAGGATTTAGGCATGGATCTATCATGCATCAGAGATAGCTTAATTTATAAAGATAAGGATAATGCTGTTCCATATCTTCCTATCTACACCACTTCATTTGGCATGATGATTAATGAAAACTTATTTGAAAAGAATGGCTTAAAAGTGCCAACCACATATCAAGAACTCGTTAATGTCTGTCAAAGTTTTAAAGATAAGAACGTTCAATACCCAATGCTTGGTCATAACAGCATGGTCTTATATCCTTTATACTTCCCACACTTCTGTGCCAATATCTTAGGTAATCAAGAAGCGATTAATAAATTAAACGCTTTAGACGCCAGTGCGGGTGAATATATGAGAAGTAGTCTTGCTTTAGCAAAAGACTTCATCGATAAAGGATTCGTGAATCAAGAAGAATGTGCGAATATTGGTGATGACTATAACAAAACAATTCTCCGCTTCTTCGAAGGTGATGTCCCAATGATGCTCGCTAAAGGTTCAAGTTTCTCTGGTACAGAAAAAAGAGAAACTCAATCTGATGCCTTTATCGCTAATCCATTCAAATATAGTTTCGTTCCAGTCCCATCCACTGATAAGGGTGGCTACTTCTATAACACCGTTGAACTCTGCTTCTCTGTTAATAAACAAAGTAAGAACTTAGATATGGCAAATGAATTCATGCGTTTCTTATTAGCGGATAATGGTTACGCTTTAAACCGTATGAGCAAAGCCAAACGTATGATCACTCCATGTAAGGACTTATCTTACGATGCTTCCTATGCAGCTTTTGATAAGATGGATGCTTCTAGATGTATCACTCCTTCCCAACTTAACTTAACAGATGCAGCTGACCAACAAGTGAGAAAAGCTGGTACAGCGGTTTGTCAAGAAGGCATGAGCGTTGATGACGCAGTTAAAAAGTTCGGACAATTTGAATAAAACAAAGGAACCACAAGTGTGGTTCTTTTTATTTGCGTAAATAAAGACAGGAATGACCTCTTGGATTGGCTACTGCCAATAATCTATATCTAGAAACCTAACTCCAATATCGTAGGTTTTCTTCTGTTTGGTGGACCGGATTGCCCGTCTTCTGAACTATCTTAGAGATAATACGTTCTTTTCGTATTCTCTAACTTCTTCAAACATTTGAGCGTCACTCACCATGCCTTGGCGTTTAAGATATTCATCCCAAACTTCACCCCAAGGTAATGTTTTGAGCTCTTCTTGCAAAGCAAGCACTCTAGTGTGGTCATAGCTATCTTGTGCTTCTTTTAATAAATGCCATGGAGTTAATAATGCTTTAAGTAATGCTTTTTCCATGTTTCGAGCGCCTATTACCATCGCAGCAATTCTGTTAATTGAGGCATCAAAGTAATCTAAACCGATATAACTTCTTTGTAAGCCATCACACTTCACTAATTCATCAGCGACATCTTGGAGATCATCGTTAAGTTTTAAAACGTGGTCACTATCCCATCTAACAGGACGAGAAACATGGAACGCTAACTTGTTATAGAAGCAGAACATTGAAGAAATCTTATCTGCGACATTTTCGGTTGGATGGAAATGACCTGTATCTAATAAGCAGCAGATGTTTCTAGATGCAGCATAATTTAAATAGAATTCATTAGAGCCGACAGTATATGATTCAACACCAATACCAAAGACTTTGGATTCCACAGACACATCCATCACCTTTTTATCATATTTATAACCAGTGAGAACCTTATCTAAAGAATCTTTTAATCTAACTCTAGGACCTAATCTATCACCAGGAACATCTTTCAAACCATCAGGAATCCAAATGTTCATTAATGACTTTTGACCTAATTCTTTAGCGAAGTATTCTGTAATCTTCAAGCCTTCCACACAGTGTTTGATCCAGTAGTTCCTTACTTTTTCATCTGGAGAAGATAAGGAAAGACCATCCACTAGCATTGGGTGAGAAAAGATTGTGGGATTATAATCTAAGCCTAAACCTCTTTCTTTAGCATAGCTAACCCAGTCTTTAAATTGTTCAATACCCACTTCGTTCCTTTCAACAATCTTACCGGTTTGATAAATGGCATGAAGATTAATCTTCTTGCTACCTGGGATATAAGATAAGGCTTTATCTAAATCTTGTGTTAATTCCTTAAAGTTTCTGGCCTTGCCAGGATAGTTACCTGTTGTTTGAATGCCACCAGTTAAGCTTCCTTCATTTTCAAATCCATTTACATCATCTAGCTGCCAACAGTGCAAAGAAATTTTAGTTTTCGCTAATTCTTTAAGGGCTTTAGTTACATCCACTCCATAAGATGCATAGATTTCTTTAACTTCTTTTCTCATAATTCTTTACTCGCTTTCATTTGAATTTTGATATTTCCTAACGCTGTTGCCTCTATAGGCATAGCGATAACTTTCTTGTTTGTGTATTTTTCAATCAACTGATTGAGATAAACGTTTTTAGCGCCTCCCCCTATCACATATATCGATTGATACTTTTTATTAGTGATAGTTTCTAACTCTTCGATAGCGGCTTTATAGCCCACCGCCATTGAATGAAACGCTGAAGCAAATAGGTCGATATCGTTTGGCTTATCATTTAATAGTTTTAATACAGTCTCTTTCATGCTCGTAGGAGCACTTAGGCTTGGATCGTTGATATCGAATGTTTTGCTATACTCTGATTTATTAATCCGCTCGTTTATTTCCCCAAGCGTTAAGCCTGTTTCGTCTCTTAGCCTATTCGCTATATACATACCCATAATGTTTTTTAGGAAGCGGATATAACCAACACCACCTTCATTTGTGTAATTAGCATTAAATGAATCTTCACTAATGATTGGCTGCTTAGATTTAATGCCTAACAACGACCAAGTACCACTACTGAGAATAATGCCGTTTTCTGGAACATCAACCGATTCAAAAGCAGAAGCTGTATCGTGTGATGGGCAGAGAATAACTTTAGTATTTCCACCTACTTCTTTTTGAATGTTTGGTAATAAATTACCAATCACATAACCTGGTTGTTGAATTTTACCAAATAGTTTTCTTGATAGTCCGAGTTGATTTATTAGTTCATAATCATATTCGCCAGTTTTAGCGTTTAATAATGCTCCAGTTGATTCGTTTGTATATTCATGAGTTTTAACGCCTGTAAGTCTATAGGTGAAATAACTTGGTAACATTAAATAATCAGTCGCTTCTTCCAATCTTCCTTTTTGTTTGTCGTCAAATAGTTGATACAAAGTATTGAAGGCCGCATACTGAATACCGGTTTTCTTATATAACTCTTCAAAATCAATCAAGGCGTGTAATTGTTTAGCGGCTTTTTCACATCTTTCATTACGATATGCATAATATGGAGGTATTTCTTTGTCTCCATTCATTAATACATAGTCGACACCCCATGTATCTATAGATAAAGATTCGATAACTGGATATTGCTCAAAGGCTTTTCTAATACCAATGAGTATCTCGTTATAGATGCGAGGAATATTCCACACTAAACCATCGGCAGAGTTGTCCATCTCGGTTTTGAAACGATGAATCTCTTTGAGAACTATCTCGCCGTTTTCTTGATAGCCGATGACATGTCTGCCACTTGTGGCACCTAGATCAATCGCTAAATAATATTTCATTATTTTTCCTCAATAACTCCAGGCATCATTTTTAAATTCCATAACTTTGCTAAGCCAATAATGACTTCGTCTGGAATTTCGTTAACAACATGCCCTAAAGTCAACATATAGATTTGAGCGGTCTTTTCGACAGTTTCGATTAAACCAAAGGCTTCATCAATATCGTTACCCGCACCATAAATGCCGTGATTGGTCCATGTAACTAATCTATGGTCTTTCATTTTATTTGCGGTAGCCTCACCAATTTCAGTTGTGCCACACACCATACAAGGAAGAACACCAACGCCTTCTGGGAAAACCACGACCGCTTCAGTATTTGATTTCCATAATTTACGAGTGAAGATGACTTCGTCCGCAGGTAAGCATACACCCATGCAAATTGTGTATGTTGGGTGTGTATGCATAATAATTCTATTGTTTGGATTAGCTTTAAATCTCACAGCATGGCTCATTAAATGAGCAGGAAATTCACTTGTGAATTTGCCTCCATCTTTATAGCCCCATAATAAGTGGGCTACTTGACCGTTGTCGCTAATCTTAACCAAACCCAAGTTGGCTTCTGGATTTTTAATAATATTTTTAAAATATTTGCCAGTACCTGTGACGAGGAAATATTTGCCTCTTAAAACTTCATCAGCGGTGAATCCTAAAGGAATGTCTCTAACAAAGACATCTTTTGGAAAATACTCTCTCACATACTCTTCATCAATCATGTATGAGATATTACCGCCGTTGCGTTCATCCCATCCTTGATGGTACATATTGTCAGTAATTTCGCTGACTTCTTTGACAAATCTTGATTCTAAGAAATTCATATTCTACCTCCTACATCACTATGTGATGCTTTCCTGGTTCTAATTGTTCTACTTTATTCAAATAAACAAACGATGCTTTTGTGTTAGCCGGCACTTCAATATCAAAGCTGACTTTATCATCTTGATTTTTCCAACTAACAGACACTTCGCCATATAAGCTTTGGTAACTGCCTTTAGCGAAGTCAACACCTTCGCCAATGACTGGTGAGATTTCAAATGCGTTTTCGCCTTTGATTTTGATACCAAGCATTGATTTATACAGCCATTCCACCACCGCGCCTTTGCTGTAATGGTTTAAAGAGGCAATACCGGATTGAGCATTTGGCCCTTCCCAGCCTTCCCAAATCGTGCCTGTATTCTCTTTTGCCATGTATAACCAACCTGGCATCTTTTCGTTGAGTAATAGTTTATAAGCATAATTTGGATTGATCTTTTCTAAGACATAAAGGATGAACGGGGTACTTAAGAAGCCAGTCCCTAATCTCCAATCATAGTTATCTAAACCTTTGATCAATCTATCTTTAGCGAAAGCTGTTTGTTCTTCATTTAATAAATCTAAATATAGAGGTCTAACTTGCTTGCATTGTCTATCTGTATCGAGAGTGTGCCTTGGTTTGGTCACAAGTTCTTGATAGGCACGTTTAACACCATCTCGATATTCTTCGAATAAAGCGTTGTTTTCAGTTCGACCAATAATGTTGGATATTTCCACCATCAAAGCCATCATCCAATAAGTATAGGCCATAGATTCTTCTGGGTGTGGTTCAGCAAAGTCTGTCCACACAAAGGCTTTTACATCAGCAGGTTCTGCCCATTCACCATATGATTGGCCATTATTGACGCCATATTTCTTGTTTTCTCTTGATAAATGTAACGGCTTAGCATAGATAGCATAGATGCCTCTCGCGCCTCCGCATCTCTTAATCATGAATTTCGCATAGCGAACCATATTGTCATAATTATTTTTTAAGATATTGACGTCACCATATTGTAAATACATACGATATGGGATGAGGATGCCAGCATCCGCCCAACCAACCGATCCATTCATGACATCCATGAACCAGTCTTCCGCACTATATGGTGCAATTTGTGGTAAACGACCATTCTTGTCTTGTCTATCATAAACATCTTTGACGTGCTTTCTAAAGAAAGCATGGCAGTCAAATAAGTAAGATGCAGTATCGAAGATGATTTGAGAATCACCAGTCCAACCCATTCTTTCTCTGGTTGGACAATCAGTTGGAATGTCCACAAAGTTGGAACGGCAACTTCTCACTGTATTGTCGTAGAAGATATTGATTAATTCATTAGAACATTCAAATGTTGAGACTCTATCCATTTCGCTTGAAATAGCGAGTTGTTCAATTTCAAGGATTTCCACTTCGTTGTTCTCTAATACTTCAGCGTATTTGAAACCACCATAGAAGAATTTGGTCTCGTATTCATTGATGCCTTCTTTGCAAACGATCACCACTTCTTGAAGAGGAGTCTTTTTACCTTTTCTGATACATTGAACATTCTTTAAAGTAACGTCTTCGTTATCATCAAGCATCTCGCCTAAGACTAAATGGATTTTGCTTCCTGGTTGGCCTTTAAGTTTTAAAGCGATATTACCCGCAACATTGTTTTCAAACTCATACACGTCTTTATCGTTTTTGGATATGAATTGTTTTAGTGGTTTATTTCTAGCAATAACCACAACATGTGAGTTATTAGAGGAAGTTACTTCTTTATCGTAGGTACCCACTCTAACTTTGCCTTTAAATGATGGAACCTTATTAAAGTCTACGATTTCGCCATCTTTAAGATCAGCAAATGTGATTGGGCCATCATTACTCCAAGACCAAGATTCATCGGTTAATACCTTTTGATCTCCTAATTCTAGTTGCGCCAATACTTTAGTGTTTTTACCAAAGACATAAGTAAAGCCTTTCGCACCAATACTACCTCTATACCAGCCATCCGCTAAAAGAATAAATAATTCATTCTTTCCTTCTTTTAATAAAGAAGATACTTCGTATGTGTTATATTGGACTCTCTTGCGAGGATCAGTACTACCTGGGGCTAATAAAGCATTACCGACTTTTACGCCGTTAATATATGCTTCATAAATACCCAGAGCACTAATATATAGAAATGATTGTTTAATTACTTTGACTTCAAATTCTTTTTTGAAGTAGTCAACTGGATATCTATTCTTTTTAGAAACGTTATAGTCTCCATAAATCCATTTAGCAGACCAATCACTTTTATTTAATAATCCAATTGAGAAATAGTTTTCTTCGCTAAAGTCAGACCAATCACCTTTTTCATTTTGCGTTCTGATTTTATATGAAACATAATCTCGACTCTTGAGAGATTGTTCAAAATCATAATACGTTGATGAAGTTTCTTTTTTAACGCATTCTTCTTCATTGTCATTTAGTTTATAAACGATTTCAAAAGCCTTTTGTTGTTTGATGTCTTGTCCGACTACGTTCCAAGTAATACGTGGATTTACAGCGTCTAAACCTAAAGGGTTGTGAAGATATTCGGTTTTGATATTAATTACTCTCATGAAAGACCCCCTAGGCATTTAATTCTTTTTGCATCTTTTCATAGAAAACTTGACCTGCAGCTTGTTCTTTAGCCCAGTGTTCTTCAAATTTTCTTTCTTTTTCTGCTAGTTTGGCTTCTCTAGCAGCTAATTGTTCAGGAGTCATCTTATCAAGCTTAGCTTGAAGTTTAGCTTCGGCTTTAGCCTTTTTAGCAGCCTCTTTATCAGTCGCTGCTTTTCTAGCGTTTTCTCTTTTAACACGAGCGGCTTCTGCTTTATCGTCATATTTCTTCAATTCGGCATCCAAATCAAGCTTTGGATTCTTTTCGCATTTTGCTTTCAATTCTTCGATGAAAATGTTTCTGGCTTCCACTATCATTTGTTGTTCTTCAAGGTCAGCTTTGACTTCTGGTTCAACCCATTCTTCTCCACGTGCTAAGCAGGCTGCTTTATGTCTTTCTCTAATAATGGCGTGTTTCTTTTCGATAGTTTTTTCAACGGACAAGAAAATTAATAATCCCGCCAAAACCAAACCAGTTATAGCTTCCAAACCGACGAATGCAAATGTGAAGAAATTGTTGACACCTGCGGATTGATTGAAGGCGATTGTGGCATTTGGATCTGTAAGTTCAGCAATTTGAGCAGCTGTTAATTGTGTCCCTGTTTGACCAGCATATTCTTCGAGTGTTACTGGCGCTATATAACCAGTAGCGTATAACAAGGCATTAAAGACTGCAGTAGCAACACCAACGATTGTAACGGCAATGATGTTATAGATAGACATAGAAACACCATCACAACGGACACCACTCTTCCATTCGACATGGTCTAACCCATCGGCGAACAAAGCCATAAAGACATAAGCACACGGAAGACCACCAATGTTTTTAATAAATTGTCCAATAAGAACCAAAACCATATTTGTTGGAAAAACAAAACAGAAGGCGCTACCGATTGCGTAAAGCAAGAAACCAACCGCAGTGACATTTCTTTTGCCAAATCTTTTCGCTAAAGGCCAAACAGCAAAGATGCCAATGCCCATTGGGATACCGCCGATAACGGATACAAGAATTTGCGTAATACCATCGCTATAAGTTCCTAGAACATAGTTACAGTAATAAACTAGGCCAATGTTTTTAAGAGTTGAGCCAAATGTATAAATGAAGAAATAAATATACATCACTAACATATATTTGTCGGTGAAGATGATTTTTAATTGTTTTAAGAAAGGAACATTCTTTTCCTGTTGCTCTGCTTCCTCTTCGGTAATTCTTTCTTTGGTGAAATAGTATTCAAGCAAAGTTAATGGAAGGGCGGCTGCGGATAAAATGGACATGACAAGAATCCATTTAGAAGCATCAACGCCTAACGCTGGCATAATGACCATTGGAAAAACAAGAGCCACGATAATACCGGACATCATGATGGTTGTAATTTGATTAAAAACAGATAGTTGACCTCTTTGTAATGTGTTCCTTGTGGACAATGGACACATCAAGTTGTGAGACATGTTATAAATAGTAAAGGCAAATGAATAAAACAAGTTATAAGAAGCAACAATCCAGATTAATCTACCTGTGTCGCTCATCTTAGGAATAGCAAAAAGCATGATACCTGTCGCGGTTAACAAGAAAGCGGATAAGAACAGCCATGGCCTGGCTTTACCTTGCTTTGTTTTTGTTCTATCTATGATGTAGCCCATCACAATATTTGTGATTGCATCCACCACTTTGCTTACTAATGGGAAAATTACTAAGAATATACCACTGAGTTTGAGAACATCAGTGTAGTAAATATTTAAATATGTCGCTAAAACAGCATTAAGCAATAATGCTCCGGCAGGGCCAATTAAATAGCCGAGCCATTTTTCCTTACTTTCAACATTCTTAGAGTGAACTCTAGAATTGAAGATTCTTGCGTTTAATAACTTGAATGCCATATTACTTTTCCTCCTTAACATTTATTGGTAAAGCTGGCGCTTTTATTTTCTTTAAGAAACATCCAATTCCTTTAAATAGATGTCCATTTGATAATTCTTTGAATCCTTGAGCGAAGTTATAAGGGAATGCTCCACTTGATGACATTGATAACGAGATAATCGAATTACTATCAAGGATGATTTCTAGGAATTTTGCTCCTTTGATTCTATTTTGCTTTTCGGTGCCCTCAGGCATTTTCTTAGCTTTCTTTAATTCTTTTTTAGGCACTCCTTGAAGAGCGTTATATAAGATTCGACCCATGAATGTTTGTTTTAAATCTGAGAGTCTTGATTCTAGAGTAATGGGTTTACTTGGTGGTAATGGAATAATCTTGTTACCTGTTACTTCTTCGTATTTCTCATCTTTGTAGTTCGAAAAATTAAGAGTTTCATAGACGACATGTGTTTGTTTTGAGAGTTTTTCGCCTTTAATATCAATCTTTTCTTGAAGGATGATGTCTCTTGAGTTTTTACCGATTTGGATGTTGTATTGACCATCTTCTAATACAAATCTACGTTCATTAATATCCCAATACTTGAGATCTTCTTTTTTCACCACAATCTCAATGGTTTTAGTTTCCTTTGGTTCAAGACTTACTTTAGTAAATCCTTTTAATTCCCTAAGAGGTTTATGGGTGTTATTATTTGGAGCGGAAACATAAAGTTGAACAGTTTCCATACCAGTGACATCACCTGTGTTAGTGATATCAGCTTTTACTAATAAGCTATCTCCAATTTGTTCAATCTTCAGATTGCTATATTCAAATGTTGTGTAACTTAAGCCAAATCCAAATGGAAATCTCGCTTCTTTGTTTGCGGTTAGATAGTATCTATAACCAATATAAATTGACTCTTTATAAACATCTTGCGCTTTCACTGAATATTCATTGCCAAATGGGACATCTTCATAACTAATTGGCCATGTTTCAGCGAGCTTACCGCTTGGGTTAACTTTGCCGAACAATAATTCATATGTTGCTTCACCACTGTTTTGACCAGAAAGGAACATATGAAGCATTGCTTCAACATTATCAAAGAAAGGCAATTCAACGACTGAACCACCAAACATGACAACAATTAATTTCTTATTTTCTTTAACAAGAGCATCAATTAAATCTAATTGGCTTTGTGGAAGTTTAATATTATTTCTATCCATGCCTTCACACTCATACCAATCAGTTAAGCCAATGAAAAGCACTACTTTTTCATAATCTTTAGAAGTTTCCACCGCTTCTTTGATTAATGATTCATCAACATCAAGGTCATCAACCTTATATCCTTTTAAATATTTATATTGAATCTTGTTCTTATCAAACGCATCTTTGCTTGATGAATAGAACTGCGGATTAATCATCGAAGAACCCGCACCTTGATAACGGGCTTTTTCAAAGAGTTCACCAACCACTAATAATTGTTCGTTTTCTTTTAGTGGAAGAGAACCATTGTTCTTTAAAAGAACAGCGCCTTCTAGAGCAATCTTTTTGGCTAATTCATGATGTGCTTTCCAATCTACATCACCAGTATGGACATTATCTTTATGCTTATAAACTAATGTGAGGACATTTTTGACTGCTTCATCTAAATCTTTAATATCTAAAGTTCCATCATTGACAGCATCAACGATCCATTTACGGCAAATATCATTGTCGCCAGGCATTTCTAAATCTAAACCTGATTTAATGCCTTTAATGCGGTCATGGGTTGTGCCCCAGTCAGACATCACTAAACCTTGGAATCCCCACTCTTTACGAAGGATTTCGTTTAATAACCATTCATTTTCACTACAATGTGTACCATTAATCTTGTTATAAGCGCACATTAAGGTTTCTGGCTTAGCTTCTTTTACGATGTATTCAAATTGTCTTAAATAGATTTCTCTAAGGGCTCTTTCGTCAATAACGGAATCACCCATAAAACGGTAGTTCTCAGAATTGTTGCCCGCGAAATGCTTAACAGAAACACCAACACCTTTTTCTTGGATACCTTTAACTTCTTCAGCGCCCATTCTTCCAGCGAGGAATGGATCTTCAGAGAAGTATTCGAAGTTTCTACCACATCTTGGATTTCTTTTGATATTAACGCCTGGACCTAAAATAACGGAGACATCATAGAATTTAGCCTCTTCCGCCATGGCGTTGCCCATTTCTTTTAATAGCTCTGGATGCCATGTATTAGCGCTACAACTAGCGGTTGGGAAGCATGTTGCGGGTAATGAGTTAGTGACACCATTATCACCACCATCAGGTTGTGCTCTTAGACCATGTGGGCCATCGCTTGTTTTAATTGAAGGAATATCTAATCTAGGAACTGGATTAGTGCGCATAAATTTATATCCCGCTACCAAAGCCACCTTTTCTTCAAGGGTGAGCAAAGATAATAATTCATCGACTGTTTTCATAAAGAAATCCTCAATATTTGCTGATTTTAGATTACATTATGTAAATAGTTATTTCTTATATATTTGTTTCGTTTTTGTTATAATTGTTTCAAGATGATGCAAATTGAAGACTTAAAGTACATTTGTACTAATTTAGGTAACCTTTCTGGTATTCCTGTGAGGCTATATCAAAACAATAAACAAATCTTTTATTATTCTTTAATCAAACTATTAAAAGATCCTTTTGAGTTGTCTAAAGAAGCAGCATTCAAATTAAAAGACGAGGTAGCTTATTATCAATCACCTTATTACTATTACTACGCTATCGCTAATATAGATGACATAAAGCTTGTTGTAGGACCTACTAGACAACTGCCTATTTCCAAGCAAGAACTCAAGTCCATCGCGTTCTCGTTAGGTATTCCAATATCCGCAAATGATGAGTTTATTTCTGAAATGGAATCTTTGGTTAGTTTGCCGTTGATGTCATTATTACAAATTATGTGTATGGTCTTTTTTGCTTTTACTGGCAAAAAGAAATCATTAGAAAGCATTGTTATTCATGAGGAAAAGCAGTCCATCATCAAAGATGAAATTGAAAAAGCGGATATCCAAAGAACCGTTGAAACAATGGAACAATATGAAAGTGGTCCTTATAACGCTTTAGATATCGAGAATAGATTACTAGATATGGTTATGAGAGGCGACGTCGCTGCATTAAATGATTTTATGTCTCATGC
This sequence comes from Bacilli bacterium, assembly GCA_045116995.1. GTDB lineage: Bacteria > Bacillota_I > Bacilli_A > RFN20 > CAG-826 > RUG14515. The sequence goes on along the minus strand of JBGUMU010000053.1, from coordinate 13,028 downwards.
TCCTGCTGTCAAAGAAGGTGCGGTTGCACAAGAGCAATTAAGACAAAAGAAAAATATTTTTATCGTAACCGCCACGTTAGTCGCAAGAGCGGCTATCCGTGGAGGTATCGATGTTACTGCTTCTTTAGCGTTGTCCGACCAATATATTCAACGCTGTGAACTAGCCGATTCGCCTGATCAAATTGATGAATTAAACTATCGAATGGTTCTAGATTATGCAGAGCGTGTAGCAAAAATACGGCTTGGACAAAATCCATCAGTGTTAGTAAATAAAGTATCAAACTATATTCAGCAACACTTATCTGAATCAATTAAAACAGAAGACATTGCAAAGGCTTTATTTATGGGTAGAAGTAGACTATCCACTAACTTTAAAAACGAAACAGGGATCAACATTTCAGACTATATTATGCAAATCAAAATAGACGAAGCTAAAAGATTGTTAAGATATTCTGATAAAACGTTCGCATCCATTTCGGTCTATTTAGGTTTTTCTAGCCAAAGTCATTTCTCAAAAGTGTTTAAGCAACATACAGAAATAACGCCATTTGAATATAGGCAAATGCATAAGCATTATTAAACAAAAAGAAGGATTTTTCATCCTTCTTAATAATCTGTTTGGTGGGCCCAAGAAGACTTGAACTTCCGACCTCGCCCTTATCAGGGGCGCGCTCTAACCAACTGAGCTATGGGCCCATGCGTCTTAAAGACAGCGGTAATAATATACAACAATGATTTATCAAAATCAATGCTTTTTATATAAGAATTTACGCGCACGAAAAAAGGAAGCCAAATGACTTCCTGTTTTTCTCTTTTTTGTAGTAAACGATTAACGTTTGCTGAATTGTGGAGCTTTACGAGCAGCTTTGAGACCGTATTTCTTACGTTCTTTCTTACGGGAGTCACGTTTGACCATACCGTTAGATTTTAAGACTGCACGATCGCAACCGGCTTCTAATAAGGCTCTGGCAATACCTAAACGGATAGCACCAGCTTGGCCTGTGAAGCCACCACCTTTAACTTCTGCACGCACATCGTATTTGCCATCTGTGCCTGTTAATGTTAATGGTTGTTTTAAATCGAGAATTAATGTCGCATAAGGCATATATTCTTCCACTGGGTGGCCATTGACAACAACTTTGCCTGTACCAGCAGTGATGTAAACACGGGCAATAGAAGATTTTCTTTTGCCTGTGCCGTAATATTGAAGATCAGCTTTCTTTGCCATTGTTTAGACCTCCTAGAATTTGAGCTCAAGAACTTCTGGTTTTTGAGCTTCTTGTTTGTGTTCTGGTCCAGCGTAGACGAAGAGCTTCTTGATCATTTGACGACCTAAGCGGCCCTTTGGAAGCATACCGTGAAGGCATCTTTCAATCATTTCGACTGGATACTTTTCAATCATATCACCAGCGGTTCTTGTTCTAAGACCACCAGCGTAACCAGACACGTTGTAGTATTTTTTGTTATTAAGTTTATCGCCAGAAAGAGCAACCTTTTCAGCGTTGATGATAATAACATAGTCACCACAGTCAACATTTGGAGTCCAAGTTGGCTTATTCTTACCAGTTAAAACTTGGGCGACTTGTGATGCTAATCTTCCTAATGGTTTGTCTGTGGCATCGACGACATACCATTTTCTTTGGATTTCGTTTGTTTTTGCAATAGTAGTTTGACGTTGCATAACTTTAAATCCTCCTTTACCAAACTAACTTTGACCTTACCGGGGACTTCGCTAATTTAGCTTTTGTGCCGATAAAAATCATACGTGTTTACGCGAGTGATGTCAAATGATTATTTATAAAAATAATTTCTGCATCGAAGAAAATTGTTGTTTTTCAAACAAAAAACCAACCACATTTCGTGATTGGTATTTGAATAATTATAGGTTAATAATTATTTGACGTTGTGATAAACGTTTTGGACGTCTTGTAAGTCGTCAAGCATATCACATAATTCGTCAAATTTGCGTCTTTCTTCTGGATCAGTGATTTCGATTGGATCGTTGGCTAAGAAGGTTATTTCCGCAACGTCGAATTCTGAGATGCCCATGCCACCTAAAACTTCTCTAGCTTGAGCGAAGGCTGCTGGTTCAACGAGGACTTCGATCTTTCCATCTTCTGCAGTGACTTCACGGACATCAACATCAGAGAGAATTAAGTTTTCTTCAACTTCATCTCTGTTGGTACCGTTGAAAACGAATAAACCTGTTTGTGTGAAATTGAAGATTGTGGAACCTAAGTGACCACCCTTTTTGGTGATAGCGGTTCTAACTTCGATAAACGCACGGTTTGAGTTATCGGTTAATGTATCAATAATAAAGAGGGAGTTACCTGGACCAAAGGCTTCATAACGACCTTCGGAATAGCTTTCGGCTTCGCCGCCTTTAGCTTTTTGAATGGCTCTATCAATAACGTCTTTAGTAACGTTTTGACCTCTCCACTTTTCAATTGCAGAACGGAGTGCTAAGTTCATTTCAGGGTCAGGAACACCATTCTTTGCCGCCATATAGATTTCCTTACTAGCTCTCATAAAGAGTGCGCTTCTTTTTGCAGCGGTTGCGGCCATCGCTTTTGCTCTTACTTCATGTGCTCTACCCATGATTTTAAAACTCCTTTTTGTTTTTTTGCGGTTAAAATATTATCACATGTTCATATAAAATAGAACATAAATGTTAATCTTGGTAAATTACATCCACTAAATAGAGACCTGATGCTGGTGCTTTATAAGCGATAATTTCTCTATTTTTTTGTTCATCTAAATGCTTATCAATGAACTCAAGTGGTTCTTTTTTATTAGCAACATTAATAGCTGCGCCAATCATGTTTCTAATTTGATATCTCATGAAACCATTACCGGTGAATATGACTCTTAGTAAGTCACCTTCTTTGATGACTTCAATATTATATATTGTTCTAATGAACCCACCTTCATCTTCTTCTTTAGAAGTAAAGTCTTGATAGTTATATGTTCCTTCAAACTTTTGAAGAGCCTTTTTGAATAATTCGACATTTAATTCCATTGGGTAGATATACGCTAAATCGTAGGAAAGAGGATCCTTGTTGGTAAGAAGGATGCGATATTCATAAATCTTTTTCGTAGCGTTATATCTAGCGTGGAAATCATCTTCCACTTCAGTCAGGGAAAGAATCTTAATATCATCAGGAAGCATTTTGTTTAAAGCGTAGGTAAGTTGCTTTAAATCTTTTTCCTTATCACTTACATAATGAAAATATTGTTTAAGGGCGTGAACACCAGCGTCTGTACGTCCACTACCTTGGATATTGATTTGAGTGTCATAGACTTTGCTCAAGCATTCTTCGATTTTGCTTTGTACACTTACAAAACCGACTTGCTTTTGCCAGCCGTAATAATTAGTGCCTTTATATGAACAAACGCCTAAAACTTTCATAATTAGAATCCTTGAACGTGGAAAAAGAATTGAATTAAATCCACTGGTGATTTTCTATCAAATACGAACAAGACTATGATACCGGCAAAAATGCCACCGATAAATAAGAAAGCAATAATATCTCTCCAAGAGAATCTTAATAAACGATATCTTGTACGTTTAGCTTTTGGATCATAGCCTCTAACAATCATTGCATTAGCGAGTTCTTCGCTTCTTTCTAAAGCAGAAACAAATAATGGGATGATTAAGGCAATAATTGCACCGAAACGTTTAAAGATACCACCATGGTTAAAATCAACGCCACGGCTAGCTTGGGCTTTCATAATTCTTTCAGTTTCATCCAAAAGAGTTGGAATGAATCTTAAAGCAATGGATAAAGTCATCGCGATTTCATGGACTGGGAAACGAATTGGTTTTAATGGAGTCATATACCATTCAAAGGCATATGTCATATCCATAGGTTTAGTGGTACTGGTTAATATCATTGTTAATGAAATCATTAAAATCAATCTCATCACGATATAACCAGCTTGGCAGAATGCGTCCCAATGGACTTCTAAAGTGCCAATGTTGAACGCTACACCAAGTTTAGGATTATTAGTCGGCACAAATATGTAAATTATCATCAGGAAGATGATTAACATCCATAAGCCTCCTAGTGATTTAATAAGTGACCATAAACTCACTCTTGAGATGAGCATCAACGCTAAAAGGATGATGATATATACACCACTCATGATTAAAGCGGTTGACCACATGTGGAATTGGAAGAAGATTCCCACCATGAATAAAAGCATGAGGAGAATCTTATTTCTCGCATCTAGACGATGGATGAAAGTATCACGGAAGGAATAACGGCCAAAAGTCATGCTACTCATGCTTTATTCCTCCGTTTTTTAATTGCTTCAACTAAGTCTTCGTTAGTGTGAATTTGTTTGATATCGATATCCATACCCTTATCTTTTAGTTTTTCTGCTACTTTAATAACGTTTGGAGTATCTAAACGGTCATAGCCTTTGATGTATGCAAATAATTCGTTTGGAGTGCCATCAAAAGTGACTTGGCCTCTTTCCAACATCACCACTCGTTTAGTGTATGTATTAACTAAGTCCATGTCATGGGTAATGATAATAATGGTTTTACCGTTGTTATGGAACTCAGTAATGAGATTCATTAAGTCTTTACTGCTTTGTGGATCAAAACCAGCGGTTGGTTCATCAAAGACTAAGATGTCTGGATCAATAGCTAAAATACCCGCAATAGCGACTTTTCTTTTTTCACCACCGGATAAATCAAATGGTGCTCTTTTGAAGTAGGATTCATCCAAGCCAACTTGTTTTAAGGCTTCATGGGCTCTCTTGATGGCTTCTTCGCCTTTAACACCAAAGTTTTTAACGCCAAAGGCGACATCTTTTTCCACCGTTTCTTCGAAAAGTTGATATTCAGGGAATTGGAAGACTAAACCAACGTGCTTTCTTAAGCCACGTAGTTTTCTGCTTTTTCTATTCTTATAGTTGATGACATAGTCATTAACTAAAACATCACCTTTATCAGGCACGAGTAAAGCATTAAACATCTGGGCTAATGTGGATTTACCACTACCGGTTTCACCAACAATCGCTAAGAAGTCATTATCATTGATTTCAAGAGAAACATCCGCTAAAGCTTGGGTCGCATTAGTGGCTTTCTTTTGATAGGTGTAGAAGATATTTTTTACTTGGATGCCCATATATCCTCCACTAATTGATCAATGCTTTCGGCATTAGAATTAATGCCAATACCTGCTAATTCTTTTTCGAGTTTATAAACAAAAGGCATATCCAACTTCACTTCTAATAGAGCGGATTCGTCTCTTAAGATGTCTTGTGGTTTGCCTTCTTTAACAAGTTTACCTTTGCTCAAAATCAATACCTTGTCGCTTAAAAGTGCTTCATCGATATCGTGAGTAATGGAAATAATTGTGAGTTCTTTGTTCTCTTTATGGATGCGGTCAATGACCTTTCTTACTGTCGATTTACCTTTAGGATCAAGCATAGATGTCGCTTCATCGAGGATTAAGATTTCTGGTCTTAAGATAAGAGCGCCCGCTAAAGCAATTCTTTGTTTTTGGCCACCAGAAAGATTAATTGGCTCTTTCTTTAAGTGGTCTAACATGTTCACACTATCAGCGAAGCGTTCGATTTCCGCTTGCATTTCATCATGAGGAACGCATCTATTTTCTAAACCAAAAGCAATATCATCTTCCACCGTGGAACCAATAAATTGGTTATCAGGATTTTGGAAGATTAAAGAAGTCTTAGTTTGTAAGTCTCTAAGATTCTTATCGGTTATTTCGACATCATTAAAAAAGATTTGGCCGTTTTCCTTTTCAAGCAAGCCCACGATTAACTTCGCTAAAGTGGATTTACCAGAACCGTTATGGCCTAAAACTGATACAAATGAGCCCTTTTCAACACTGAAAGATATATCGTCAATAACTTTGTTACTGCCGTCATATGAGAAGCTTAAGTTTTTGATTTCTAGTTTGCTCATGGTTGTGATTATATCACGCAATGCAAAAAATATATAACGATATTGCCTTTTTCACTTTGTGAGCAAAAGGATATATCCGCTATTTTCTCACCAGTTTGAAGTATTTTTTCAATTTTTCTACAGCCCTAATGAAGGTTAAATATAAATACGACTTACTGATAATGCCAGTATGTTCTAATTCATTGAGGTCATAACCATCTAACATCAACGTTAAAACAGCGAACTCATGATTCTTAAATTCGTCTTTGTGTTCGTTAATTAATCTTCTTAACATTTCTACACGTCTAGCGTCGATACGATCATCAAATTCCGCTAGTCGATCTGAGGCACATCTTCTTTCATCTAATTCTTCATCAAATGTCACAAAGCCGCGGAACACAGCAGCGTTCGCTAGATATGAGTTTTCAAGCAAGTAGTCCATAATCATCTTCATACAGCTTTCTCGCCAAAAGACAAAGAAAGAAGACAATCGGGAAGAATCATATTTCCGAACAATATCAGGAAATGATTGACCGCAGATTGCCATGATTTCTTTAAAAGAAACTCCAGACTTTGGATATTTTTCTATGATTTCGCAAGTTAAGCCTTCGAAATATTTTTTGTAGCGTTTTCCTAAACGCAAGAAGGCTTCATGATTGCCTTGAGTGATTAAGATATGTAGGTGTTCGTCCAGTAAACGATTATAGGATTTAGACTTAGGGAGCATAGCATATATCCTTTCTCAGTTAGATATTTGCTTTATGCACCTCCGCTAACAAAATGCCGGCTGCGACGGAAGCATTTAAAGAGTTCACGTGACCGAACTGAGGAATCTTGACCACATAATCGGAATTCTTTAGAACTAATGATGATACGCCCTTTCCTTCACTGCCTATGACCACTACTACTGGGAAATCGTATTTAAGAGAAGAGTATGAAATGGTCGCACTGCCATCAGTAGAGACAACCCAATACCCTTCTTCTTTTAACTGTTTAATTGCTTGATTGAGGTTATTTACAACCGCGACTGGAACATAGTTAATAGCACCAGCACTTGTCTTTGCCACAGTGGCGTTTAAAGAAACGGAATTATGCTTTGGTAAAACAACACCAGAAGCTTCAAAAACATCCGCGCTTCTTAAAATCGCACCTAAGTTATGTGGATCCTCAATATTATCAAGCATGACAATAATCTTTTTTTCTTTCTTTTTAGCCTTAGCAATGATTTCTTCTAAAGAAACTGTTTGATAAGGTTTAAGTTCTGCGGCTAAACCTTGATGGACACCACCATTAGCCATCTTTTCCATTTCACTAGGGGAAACATTCACTACTGGGAGCCTATTTTCCTTAATGAGATTAAGAACCTTTTGGTCAGAAAAGTTATAGACAAGAAAAACCTTCAACGCCTTTTTCGCGTTGATGGCTTCTATAACTGGATTCTTTCCGTAAATGAGATTAATGTCTTTGTTCATAATTAATCGATTTCTTCAATACAATTAATGTAGTCTAAAGTTGACAAAGCTTCAATAATTTCTGCATGTGTCTTGTATTTTTTTAACTCTTTAGAGTTGATTGTGATTGAAACGGTATAAACACCAAGACCTGTATTGTTATAAGCTGGGTTAGCTTCGATATCAGTAATCTTGAGTCCGAGTTTACGAATAACACCGGTGAAATTAACTAAATCGTTTCTGTTTTTGAGCTCTAAATGAATTTCAAAGTGATTGCTCTTATTCTTCATATAGACTTCAATTCTTGGCATCGCGCTTAATGTGATAAAGGCAAGGACAACACCGATTAAACCAGCGGTATATAAACCAGCGCCTAAAGCCGCACCGATAATGGCGGTTAACCATAACGCTACAGCGGTTGTTAAGCCTTTAATTTGGTTCTTAGAGGAGTAAAGAAGAGTGTTACCAGAAATAATAGCACCACCTAAGACAACGGCCACGGTAATGGCTGGGAACACTTCGCCAAAGTTAGCGGCGAAATAAATATCAAGTAACGCCGCAATTGTTGAGAACAAGGCCACGAAGGTAAATGTTCTAAAGCCAGCGGTATGTCTCTTTCTACTTCTTTCAAAGCCAAAAGACGCACCGATGATAAATGCTAACGCTAATCTGATAATAATAGTCCAAATGTTGAATTCGGCTAGCCACCCATTGGTTAATTGGCTAATTGGATCTAACGCAGTAAATTGTTCCATGAGATAATCCTCCTACTTGCGATTAATGAAGCCTCTATGGTTACGAATAAAGGTTTCGTTTTCATATTCTTCAGCAGCCTCGGTAAAGGCTTTTTCTTCTGCTTCTTCAACACCTAATGGTGGAATTTCCTCGGATATGTGTTTGATTTGTGCAGCTAAAAGGTCAATTTCTTGAGATGAACCTTCATCACTGACAACTTTATCTTTAACAGCGTGTTCTGGTGCTGCATCGTTAATATCATCATGGCCATATGACTTAGTAAGGTATAAGCCTAACTTAGCGCATGCTGGGCCAATAATTTCAAAGATGATGGATGAGGCTAAAATAACCGTCATCACTAATGTGGCTTCTTCTTCCATATTGTTAGTGGCAAGCGCTCTAGCGCCTAATGTCGCTAAAGCAATCGCAACACTAGCTTGAGGAATCAAACCTAAGCCTAAATAGTTTCTTGTTTCTTTTGGTTGTCTTGTGGCTAATGAGCCTAAGAAAGAACCACCAAACTTACCGACAAATCTGGCCACTAAGAAGCCAACGACGATAAGAATTAATGGAACTTTAGTAATTTCAAAGGTCTTTCCAAAGTTAGAGAAGTCTAAGTTCATACCGCCTCTAACAAAGAACACCAACATGATTGGTGGAATGAAATAGTTAACTTGGGCAAAGATCTTTTCTTCGCCTTTGGACATGTTTGTGTAAACTAAGCCAATGGCAATGCCTCCTAATAAAGGAGATTGGCCAAATAAGGAACAAATACCACAGAAGAGTAATAATACCGCGATAACGATGATTAAACGGTTGTCTGTGGTTCTTTTTGATGAAATCAAGAATCTTAAGGCAAAGCCAAAGGCTACACCGATAACTAAGCAGATTAACATCTTGGCGATTGGCCAAGCAATATCAGCAGGGGCAAACGAAGCACCTGGCTTCATACCAATACAGATGGAAATGGAAATTGTATAAAGAAGTAATGAGATGATACTATCCACCACGATTACTTGTAAAAGCATATTCACGTAATGACCTTTGGACTTAGTTTGTTTGATGGTCATAATCGTACTTGTAGGTGCGGTTGCACTACTTAAAGCAGCTAAAAGAAGCGAGAGGTGTATTGGTAAACGGAATGCAAACTTGCACAAAATAAAGACTAAAGCAAATGACGCAACAGCCTCAACTGCGGTAATAATAAGCACCTTACCAAGGCTCTTTTTGATTTCTTTTATCTTGAAGAATTCACCAGCGGTAAAAGCGATAAAGACTAAAGCGATATCACTAATAAAGTCAGTGTGTTCAATAAATTCACCAGGAATAAGGTTTATTACAGATGGACCAATTAAGATACCAGTCACGATATAGGCTGTCGCATTTGGTAATCTTAACAACTTGGTGAGTCTTGTCATTAAAAAGCCACAGATTAAAATCACACCTAGCGCGATAATAATGCTACTTGCCGTTTTCGCAGGGCCTGCAATATTAAGTGCGTCAAGGAGCTTCTCAATCAAAGATGGATTTGTCTCTGTTAGGATTGGCAACTTACATGACTCCTTTTTCAATTAAAAGTTTTCTGATCTCATCAGATTTAGCAAAGTCTTTATTTTCTTTGCTAGCTAAGTATTCCTCGTATAATTGCGAGATATCATTATCAAACTTTACGTACTTAATGTCTAGTCCTAAAACATAGAACATATCAGTAAGTGTTTTAAATAAGTTATTTAGTTGGGCTAAATCAGCGTCTTTATTTCTGATTAATTGGTTAACATCTTTAAGGACGTTATAGAGTTCCGCTAAAGCGTTCGCGGTATTTAAGTCATTAGCTAAGGCTTCTAAGAACTTACCAATGTATTCTGGCTTACCTTCATCTAAATTAACTTTGTTAGCTTGTAATTTAAGAGCGGCTTGTTTATAGGCCATTTGCATTCTAGAAACCTCTTGTTGGGCTTCTTTAACTGTTTCTTCAGTGAAGTTAACTGCTTGTCTATAATGAGCGTTTAAAATGACTAAACGAGTAACTAAACCACCATACATGGCAATCATGTCTTTAGCTAAGACAACGTTGCCTAAAGATTTAGACATCTTTTCATTACCAAAGTTAATAAATGCATTGTGCATCCAGTAATGGGCAATTTTTGATTCATGAGTGGCTTCGGCTTGGGCGATTTCATTTTCATGATGTGGGAATTTAAGATCATAACCACCACCATGGATATCGATATGGTCACCTGGGAAGATAGAGTCAATCATGACACAGCATTCAGTATGCCAGCCTGGTCTACCTAAGCCCCATGGGGAATCCCATTTAATACCTTCTTCAGTCTTTTTCCATAAAGCGAAGTCTAATGGACTTTCTTTTTGTGAGTTCTCTTCCACACGTGCGCCTACGCGTAAATCTTCTACATTTATGCCGCTTAAAGCGCCATAATCTTTGATGTTTTCAACACGGAAATAGACGTCACCATCACGGACATAGGCTGCACCGATTTTTACAAGGTTATCGATATAGGCGATAATCTTTTGCATATATTCGGTGACACGTGGAGTGATAGTTGGAACTTGAGAACCAATACCTTTGACGGTCTTTTCAAATTCACCGATATAGAAATCGGTTAATTCCTTTTCTGATTTACCTTCTTGCTTCGCAGCTTTGATGATTTTGTCATCAACGTCAGTGTAGTTACTTACATAAGTGACGTCGTAGCCGACATATGTCAAAAAGCGTCTCAAAGTATCAAAGACAACAACTGGTCTCATGTTGCCGATGTGTGGGTAGTTATAAACCGTTGGGCCACAGACATACATGCTAACTTTGTTATCTTGGATAGTTTTGAAATCTTCTAATGAATTAGAAAGGGAATTATAAAATTTGATGTTCATATATTGTTTTCCTCTTTTAGAGACAATAAGGGGCGAGTATTTAAGTACCCGCCCCAAATATTAATTATTTCTTTTCTGGAAATCTTGCTCTATTGGCATCGTAAGATGTGTGGAGTAATTCTTCAGCGAGTTCGCTACCAGGTTCACCCAAATAGTCTTTGTAGAGTTTTTGGATGTCTTTGTTATTGTGTGATTGACGAATGACTAAGCGTTCATCTTCACTGTATAACACGCTAGCACGTTTGGCGCGATATGTATCTAAGATATCCGCATCTTCATTTGGTAAGAAGATTGGTTTAACGAATGGTTGACCACCACCGTTGATACATCCACCTGGACAACACATGACTTCGATGAAAGCATATGGAGATGTTCCATCTTTGATTTGGTCTAAGAGCTTCTTAGCGTTAGCCATACCAGAGGTAACTGCAACTTTGATTTCAGTACCATTGATATTTAAAGCAGCTTCTTTAACACCTTCTAAGCCACGGACAGCGGTGAAGTTGATTTCTTGATATTCTTTACCAGTTAACCAGAAATAAGCTGTTCTTAAAGCGGCTTCCATAACACCACCGGTGACACCGAAGATGACACCAGCACCACTATATTCGCCGAGTAAGTCGTTATCAAATTCTTCTTCTGGTAATTTGTTCCAAACGATGCCAGCACGTTTGATCATCTTTGCTAATTCACGTGTTGTTAAAACAGCATCGACGTCTTCTGGCATTTCTTTTCTTTGTCTTTCGTACTTCTTAGCGGTACATGGCATGATGGAGACCACAAAGATATCCTTTGGATCTAATTCATGTTGTTTAGCAAAGTAGGACTTAATGATTGCACCCATCATCATGTGTGGGGACTTACAAGAAGAGACGTTTGGAATGACTTCTGGATAGAAGTATTCTAAATAGTTAATCCAACCTGGGGAACAGGATGTGATTTGTGGAAGTGGCGCGGTCTTCTTAGTAATTCTTTCTAAGAGTTCGTGAGCTTCTTCCATGATTGTTAAGTCAGCAGCAAAGTTGGTGTCAAAGACACGGTAGAAACCTAATCTTCTTAAAGCAGCGACCATTTTGCCTGTACCGGTTGTACCAATTGGTTCACCGAATTCTTCAGCAATGGCGGCTCTAACAGCTGGAGCGGTTTGAACGATAACTTTCTTACCGGCTCTGAAGGCTTCGTCAACTTTGGCGATTTCTTCATTTTCGTATAAGGCGCCTGTTGGGCAGACGTTCACGCATTGACCACATTGCAAGCATGGGCTTTCAGCGAAACTTCTGTTTTGAGCAGGACCAACGAGGGCTTTGAAACCACGGTTTTCAAAACCGAGGATGGAAATACCATGTGCTTCTTTACATCTTTCGATACAACGACCACATAAGATACATTTAGCGGTATTTCTGATTAAGCCTGGGGCTAATTCATCGATTGTGCCTGGTGTTTGTTCACCGACGAATTTTTGATCACGAGCACCAACGATGTTAGCGACTTCTAATAATTCACACTTGCCTTGTTTTGGGCATTGTAAACAGTTCTTTTGGTGATTGGAAAGGATTAATTCCACGGAGGCACGTCTGGCTTCGACGGCTTTTTGGGAATTGGTAATGATTTCCATACCTTCATTAACTGGGTAGACACAGGAGGCGACTAAGCCACGTGCACCCACAACTTCAACTAAGCAAACACGGCAGGAGGCCAAAGAGCATTTGCCATGGTTGAAGGCACAGAGGGAAGGAATTGTGTAACCACATTTTCTTGCAGCTTCTAAAACTGTAAGACCGGATTCAACTTGGTAAGGTTGACCATTAATTTTGATATTAACTAATGCCATGGTTATTTCCTCCTATCTCTTGGTGATTGCACCGATACGGCAACCACTTAAACAAGAACCACACTTGACACACTTTTTAGGATCAATGACGTGGGCAAATTTACCTGGGTTAACATTACCATTTGGTAAGTGAGCAGGTTCTGTACCAGGAGCGATAGCGCCGACTGGGCAGTTTCTCATACAGAGACCACAACCGATACAT
>JBGUMU010000052.1:0-1544 GCA_045116995.1 Bacilli bacterium | reverse complement strand
CCCACTCGTAAGTAATCGAAATGTTCGTAGGAGTTAATAATATTAGCACCACAGCCTAAGATGAGACGGTCGCCTAAGATGTCTCTTAATAATTGATAAGCTGCATCTTGGACCATACATCTAGTCTTATTTTCATACTCTGGTAGTGCCGCCGCATACAAGAAGTCAAGCTTAAAGAAGTCTACCCCCATGTCCATGTAATGGACTAAGCATTCCTTGATATAAGCAATGACTTCTTGATTGTCGAGGTCAAGGGCATAAAACCCTGACCAGTTTCCTCCCGCTTTGATCGGTCTCCCTCTTCGATCTTTCCTAATCCAATCTGGATGTTCGGAAAACAAGCGAGATTTGGTTTCCGCGGCAAACGGAGCGAGCCATAGGCCCGCCTTGAACCCTTTTTTGTGAATCTTATCGATAATTGGTTTTAAGCCATTTGGGAACTTCTTTGGATCAACGTCCAACCAGTCACCGACAAATGTTTCATAACCATCATCGATTTGGAAGAGATTGAAGCGTTCATCTAAAGCTTCTAAATCTCTTAAGATTATTTCTTCGTTAATGTTTTGATAGTAGTTATACCAACTGGTATAGCCAAACAATTTCTTAACGTTTCTTTTTGGGAAAGCATCCCAAAAGGCCATTAAACCTTTTTCAAAGTTATCGTAGTAGCAGTAGTCAAAGATATTAACACTTTGTCCTTTTACTACTTTAAGACCTTTTACATCACTAATAAGATGGATCGAACTTCTATCTTTAATTAATTCAATAATTAAGTAGGCAGTCTTATAGTTGAGGTTGAAGATGAATGATTCATATTTACCTTTACTATAGAAGACATCATAGCCATGGCTCTTTCTAATTGAATAATTATAGAAAGTAGCGTCACCATATCTATCCATCGCATACAAATGCGAGATGATGTGTGGACTCTTTTTAATGTTTCTGAGTCTTTCTCTTAATCTATATTCCCTGGTGTCAGTCCATGACTGATAACCATTGAGGAAATACATATCTTTGTAGTTGATGTGGCATGGATAAGAGACATCCGCTTTATCGAGGATAATCTCTTCATTAGCGGTAATACTAACAATTGTTCTATTACCATTTCTAATTTCGCTAATTGCTACATCAGCGTTAGAGGATGTAATAGTATGTTTTTGACCATTCTTAAAATAGATGAGTCGCATATTATTACCTATAATTATTCGGCTTTTTCACCGACATCTTTTTCGTTTTCAATCGCTTTTAAGAAAGCTTCATCGCCTTCTTTAGCGATAGTCTTCATGACTTTCTTTTCTCTATAGAAGAATAAGATAACAGCGCCTAAGACACAGAAGGCTGCAGCAACTATAGCAACGATAACTAAACCAAGTTTAGAAGCAGTAATGTCGTTACTATCTACAGCTTGAGTGGTGCCAATAATCGCTAAGGATGTGAATAAAATCATAGCGATACTTTGACCAAGTTTCATCGCAAATGTACGAGCAGCGAAGAACATACCTTCTCTATTTTGACCAGTAGTGACGGCTTCAGCTTCCGCGACG
>JBGUMU010000051.1:0-10324 GCA_045116995.1 Bacilli bacterium | reverse complement strand
AGCGGCAATTCTGTTCTCACCTTGACTGCCAAACGTGGCAATATCACGTCCGTTTAGGCTGATAGAAATGTCTTCTCGATGAACGCCGATGGAAGTTTGCTTATGTTTGAAATCGCTTTCCTCGGCGCGTTTGAATGCTTTTTTGGCGTTCTCATTGAAGTCAGCGTCGTATGCTACAAATGGATAGTACTTAACTTCGAATGTTTCTTTAACGCCTGTGAGCGCGCGCGTTATTTTATTAAGGATATCATTGATATCCTTGACGTACATTTGCCTATAAGAGATAATCGAACCCGATAATTTCACTAACATTTCCGTTGTGACATCGAGTAAAGTTCGATCTACTTTATCACTTTTAAGTAAATCATTTCTCTCTTTTAATACTTTGTCATAACGCGAGATATAATCTAGATACATCGCACTCTTTTTAGATATAGAAATATCTAAGAAATTTCTTCTATCTCTAGGTGGACCACTGAAGAGCATTACATCTTTAGGTTGGAACAAAATGACATTAACGCATTTTGATAATTCAGATAACTTAGAGATGTTTTTGCCATTAATCAATATTGCGCGTCCATTTTTCGTAATATTGACTTTAATCTTTCTAGTTAGTTCTCCTTCCAAGATAGTTGCATTAATTTCTGCTCGTTCATGATTTCTTTTGATTAATTCACTATCATCATTAGCCCTAAAGCTACGGCCTAATGAAAGATAATAGATTGCTTCCACAATATTGGTTTTACCGACAGCATTCTCGCCAGTAATAACATTCAAATTGTTAGAGAAATCAAAATTACGATAAGAGTGGTTACGGAAATTTTTGAGGCTAATATTCTTGATCTGCATGTCAATCGATTAAAAATGACATGTTACGGAACTGAATGACATCACCATGGTATAATTTACGACCGCGACGATTTTCTTCCTCTCCGTTTACCAAAACAGCGTTTTCACTAAGAAAGTATTTTGCTTGTCCACCGGTAGAAATAATACCTGTTAGTTTAAGCAAAACACCAAGCGTGATGAAGGTTTCACCTTCTTTTAATTTAATGCTTTTTTGGGCCACAAAAACTCCTGTATGTTTATTATAGACTATATAAATTAAAAAGGGAATAAATTATTCCCTTATTTTGTAATATCTTTAGAATAGGTGTTTTTGGCCTAATAAGTACGGATTGGAGTGACGATTTGGACGACCGAGTCATCTGAAGCGTTTTCAACCACAAATGGCTTCATTTCGCCTACAAACGCAAGGGTGACATCCGCACTTCCGAGAGCTTTAACAGCTTCGATAACGAATCCACTGTTGAAAGAGATGTGTAAGTTTTGACCAACGTATTTGAAGACATCAATTCTTTCAACCGCAGAACCAACTTGGCTGGATTTAGCGGAGATCTCAATGCTATCTTCACTCATGGATAAATCAACAATGTTTTCTCTATCAATGGATAAGATGTTAGCTCTTTCGATAGCCTTCATTAAATCATTAGCGTTAACTTCCAATAAGTAGTTAGTAACCTTTGGAACAATGTTCTTTGTATTTGGATAATCACCAGCAATTAATCTTGTAGCAACAACTGTTGTACCGATGGTGAATAAGGCTTTCTTATCGCTAAAAGCGATAGTAACTGATTCTCTACCTTCTAAGAGATGGTTAACTTCGTTCATCATCTTAGCAGGAACATTAGCAACAAATTCAACACCTAGAGGAATACTTAATGTCTTTCTGGCCATACGAGCAGAGTCTGTCGCAGTAGCAGTTAAGACACCATTATTAGCTTCGAGATTTAAAGCGGTAAGAATAGGACGTTGCTCTTTTAAAGATGCTGCAAATGTTGTTTGGCTTACTAAGATATCAAAATCCGCTCTAGAAAGAGTTAATTCTGTACCTGTGGCATCTAAATCAAGATCTGGATATTCGTCAACCTTAACGCAGTTTAAGCTATATTCAGAACGATTATTTGTATTGCTAATTGTTGCTATTGTGGAATCAATGACATCTAAAGTAATTTCTTCAGTATCCATCTTTCTGATCATTTCCACCAATAGTCTAGCTTTGATTAGGACTGAACCTTCTTTGTAGTTTCTGATGATATCTTGTTCACCTAATTTATAAGGAACTTGAGTTTTAATAGAAATGTTTTCATCAGTACCAGTAATAAATAAACCTTTTTCGTTTAATTCTAATTTAAAATTTTCTAAAACTGCTTTAGCGTTTTTACTGGAAATAGCTCTTGAAGCAATGTTTAGACCTTTAAGGAATTCTTCACGCTTAATTGTAAATCTCATACTTATTCCTTTCTCTTTTTATATATTTATTATATTAATAATAATTATTGAGTCGGTGGATATTGTGGATAACTCAAGATTTATACTTTAGAAATATTTTACCACAGTCCACTTTAAATTGATATTTTTTATTTTTAATAAAATCAATTAGACTTTAACTTCTTTTGTAAGGTGTTGATCACCGCTTTTAATGACTCGTCAGTTTTCAACATACTTTCCACTTTTGCAATGCCGTTCATCACAGTGGTGTGGTCACGACCTCCGAAAGTATTACCAACTTTGGTCAATGGAATATCTATATTAATTCTTATTAAATACATAGCGATGTGTCGCGCTAGGGCAATTTGACCTGTTCTCACTTTACCGATCAATTGTGATGGAGCGAGATTGTAGTAGTCCGCGACAACGTTAATAATCTTTTGTTCAGATAACTGTGCAGCAACGTTTTTAATACCGGTAATATTTTGCACAGCTTCAATTGCAACATCGAGTGTAATCTTATCAACTTGCTTGATAGAAGTGACATAGAAAATTAACCTATTAAATGCACCATCTAACTCTCTAACATTGCTACTGAATTTCTCAGCGTAGAAGTAGAGAACTGCTGGGTCGAAATCATCAACATTTAAGCCTTCGTTTTTGATTTGTTTTTCAAGAATCTTAACACATGTATTTGTGTCTGGATTGTTGATTTTTACGGTGAGGCCCTGGCTGAATCTGGTAATAAGACGATCTTCTAAACCTTTTAATTCATTAGGTTGTCTATCAGATGTGATGACGATTTGTTTATTGCTGTTAACCATCTTTTGATAGATGTAGAAAAACATCTCTTCTGTTTTAACCTTATTTTCGAGGAATTGAACATCATCAAATAAGAGTACATCAACAGTGGAGAAGAAGTCTTTTAATGTCTCAGATTCCTTTTCACCTTTGACGAATTTTACGTATTCTTCAACAAAGTCATTAGCATCAATATAAAGAACTTTCGCTCCTGGCTTACTGATATTTTTAATATAGTTGCCGATAGAGTGAAGTAAGTGAGTTTTACCTAAACCAGAATTTGAATAGATGAATAATGGGTTGAAAACTTTACCAGGATTTTTAGCGATCACTGTCGCAGCGCGGTAAGCTTCGTTGTTAAATTCACCTTCAACAAAGGAATCAAAAGTTAAATTACTTTTTAATTCTGCATCCTTAAAGAAGACTGGTTCTTCAACCTTTTTATTGATAAATCCTTGTTGAGTATTGCTTTTAGCAATATCTTCAGGAAGAACGAATTTAAAATTACAATTCTTTTCGGTGACGTCATAGAATGCTTCTTTTACTAAATCTATATATTTAGAGGAAAGCAATCTTTGGGATGTGAAGTTCTTTACTATAACAGTAACGGAATCACCCTCGTAGCTATGGATGAAAGTGTCAGCGAAGAAAGTGTCAAATATTTGTCTTTCTTGTAATCTCTCATCAATGATTTTTAATGTTTGTTCCCACATTCGGGTAATTTCTGATACTGAATTATTCATAACGGTCACCTATTTCGTGTCACCTATTATAAAATAATTCACATTTGTTTTGTATGAAGATTTCCACATTTTTAAGTTTTCCACAAAGATGTCGTTTGCTTTTAGCCTTATAGGGAGTTTTCCACATTTCCACAACTTTATTTTTGTGGATAAGTTTTCCACTTTTCAACATCCTGTGGATTTGTGGAAACATATTAAAAAACCAACCATTAGTCACATAAAAAATATGCAAAAAACCTATTTTGATTGCATTTATTAATAAATGTTGTTAAACTCTTCTCGCTATGTAATAGGAGGTTTCTTTTATGAAAAGAACATATCAACCAAGCAAAATTAAACATCAACACAAAGCCGGATTCCGTGCTCGTATGAAATCCGCAACTGGTCGTAACGTTCTCGCCCGCCGTAGAGCAAAAGGCAGAAAAAAATTAGCTGACTAATTTCGAGGAAAATTATGAAAGTTATTAATCGTATTAAAGCAAGTGATGACTTTGCTCTAGCGATTAAAAAAGGCAGAGCACAGCGTAACCAATCGTTTGTCATCCACTATCGCCCAAATGAATATGCATATACACGAGTGGGCATTTCTGTATCTTCTAAGTTAGGTAACGCTGTTGTTCGCAATCTCATTAAGAGACAAATTAGATCAATGTGTGATTCGTTGATCGACTACAATTCTCAATCATTCGATATTGTTATCATTGCTAAAGCAAATTTCCTTAATCGTTCGTATGATGATAACAAACAATCATTGCAAGAATTACTAAATTTTTAAGATAGGACTTATTAAATGAAAAAGAGAACAAAACTACTCACAGGAGCATTGACAGTTCTTGCTGGTGTGCTTCTTCTATCTAGTTGTACCGCTTCATTTTGTTCAGAAACTGATAAAGCTCATATTCTCTATGCTTTCGATTATGGTGTCAGTGACTATAGCGAAACTAAAGTCGATGACACATATAAACCAGTCTTTGAAGGTAATACATCTATCTACTATAAAGTAGAAGTCCCAACAAATACTGGCAGTGGTATTGGCAAAGCCAATAGTGAAGCTGCTAAAGTTGGTCTTCAAACTCCAAGTAATACTTATTACGAAAAAGTAGATGAATACGTTTTAAAGAAAGCTTTAGGGGAAGTTGACGCAAAATATAAAGCTGAAACTGCTGATTTCACAACAGTTACTTTTGCTGAAGCAATTGACGCTTTGGATAGATTTGGTTATCTCAAATTCTCTGGTGAAAAACTTTGGGACAATTGGACCAAAATGAATAACGACATCAAAGAAATGACCAAAAATCCTGCAAACGGTATCACATTAGATGATTTACCAACTAATGACTATTTAACTTTGTATAAGAATGGCATGAATTCCATTATTTCCTCGTATCGTTCATGTATCGCTATTACAACTGATGAATATGGTTATTATGGCTATGCTAACGGTGCTAAATATCGTGAATCTGATAAGTTACCAGTGGAAATTGAAGCTAAAACATGGGCTGGTGCCTGGATGGTTAACGGCAAGTTCACATTCTTTGAAGGTTTATTGGTTTATCCAATTGCCTGGCTCACAGAAACATTCGTTAGTGTCTTTAAAAACGGTGGTGTGGCAGCTGGTTTAGCGCAGCTACTAGCTATTTTCCTCATCACATTCATCGTTAGATCATTAATGTTAATCGTGACATTAAGATCCACAGCGGCTAACGCGAAGATGCAACAACTACAACCTGAGTTAACAAAGATTTCTAATAAGTATCCAAACGCTGACACTAATAACTACGAAAGACAACAAAAAGCTGCAGAAATGCAGAAGTTGTACAAGAAACACAAGATTAATCCTCTTGCCACTATTGTGACAATGGTTGTCCAATTCCCAGTCTTTATCTGTGTTTGGGGTGCTTTACAAGGTTGCGCCAGCTTATCTTCTGACGCCTTGTTCAACTTACATCTTTCTGACTCCATTAATAACGTTTTATTTAATGGTGCTAACTGGAGCAATGGTAGCGCACCAACTGCTTTAGTCTTATTCCTCTTGATGGCGGCAGCACAAGTTATCTCTATGCTTCTTCCACAATGGTTACAAAAGGCTAAGAGAAAGAACGTCGCTAGCTTAGGCAAAAATCCAGCGGAAACAAAACAACAAAGTAACATGAAAATGTTCACCTATATCATGATGGCCATGATTATCTTCATGGGCTTCACATTACCAAGTGCTATGGGTGTTTACTGGTTCGTCGGTGCCTTATTCTCAATCTGTCAAACTCTTATCGTTGATAGAATCACCACCGCTAGAGCCAAAAAGAAAGGAAGATAATATTGTATGAAACAATATACAGGAAAAACCGTTGAAGAAGCTTTACAAGCTGCTTCCACAGAAACCGGTGTTGAAGTTGATGAACTTATTTACATCGTTTCTGATAAGAAAAAAGGTTTATTTGCGAAAAAGATTATCGTTGAAGTCTATGACTTATCTGATGTCATTAGATTCGCTGAAGATTATATCTTAGGTGTCGTTGATGCCTTAGAAATCGAAAGCACAGTCAACACTAAGTTAGATGACCAAGTCATCAGAATTACCATCGATTCCACTCATAACCCAATCTTGATTGGTAGAAATGGTAAAACATTACAAGCTCTTAACGAATTAGTTAAGTTAGCAGTCAGCAATCATTTCCATAAGAGATTCAGAATCTTATTGGACATCAACGGTTATAAAGATAATAAGTACTCTCGTTTAGTGCGTATGGCTAGAAGATTGGGCCACGATGTGCAAAGAACAAAAACAACTTACACATTTGATCCAATGCCAGCGGATGAAAGAAGAGCGATTCACAATGCCTTAAACAATATGGCAAATGTTCGCACTGAATCCATTGGTGAAGGCGCACAAAGACAAGTTCAAATTATCTACGTTGAATAAAATAAAAAATACACCCTTTAGGGTGTTTTTTGTCGAAGGAAAAAAAGTATGTTTGAAACTATCGTTGCTTTAGCAACCGCACCTATTAAAAGCGCTTTAAGCATCGTGAGATTATCTGGCGATGATGTTTTAGATGTGGTTAGCAAATGCTGCTCTAAAGATTTAAGAGATATTAAAGAACGTACTATCCTTTATGCTTCTATCGTTGATAAAGGTGAAAAAGTAGATGATGTAGTTCTTCTAGTTTACAAAGGACCAAAATCATTTACCGGTGAAGATTCCGTGGAGATTATTTGTCACGGTTCACCACTTATCGCCAAACAAATAGTGGAAATATGTATGGAGAATGGGGCGAGAATGGCCACGAATGGCGAATTCTCTTCCCGTGCTTTCATGCACAATAAAATCGACTTAGTCCAAGCCGAAGCCATTAATGATGTGATTAACGCGACCACTAAAGAAGCGAAGAAATTGAATCTTCTTTCTTTGGATGGTAAGACCAGTGAATTACTTAAACCAATTAAGACTAGACTAGCTGATATCCTCTCTTTAATTGAAGTCAATATTGATTACCCAGAATACGAGGATATCGAGGTCGCAAATAAGGAAAAAGTAGTAGCCGTCTCGCTTGAATTGATTAAAATGATCGATTCCTTAATTGAAGATGGCCAGAAGGCTCAAATCATTAATGAAGGCGTAAAAGTCGCCATTGTGGGTAAGCCAAATGTCGGTAAATCTTCTTTATTAAATGCCTTCCTTGGTGAAGATAGAGCAATTGTTACTGAAGTCGCAGGAACCACTCGTGATGTTATTGAAGGACACATCAATATCGATGGTGTTGTTCTCCATTTATATGACACCGCAGGTATACACGAATCAAACGATAGAATTGAATCTATTGGTATTGAAAAATCTAAGAAAACTATTAACGATGCGGATGTTGTTATCGTTGTTTTGGATGGATCAAACGAGATAGATGATGAAGATAAACAAATCTTAGAATATACAAAAGAATTACACCCAATTGTTGTTTACAACAAATCTGATATCTCACAACAAGGTGATAGACTATCAATTTCCGCTTTAAACAACAATATAGAGCCTCTAATTAAGAAGATTAAAGAAGTAATTGGATTAGATGAAATCTCTTTCTCTAAGCCGGCTTTGAATAACACTAGACAAATTGGTTTATTAAAGAAAGCTAAAGAAGCAATCTTAAAGGCTAAACAAGACGCTGAAAATGATTTAACAATCGATTTAGTTTCTGTTTCTTTATTAGAAGCATATACCGCTATCTTGGAGATTTTAGGCGAAGCCAATCAAATGGATTTAGCTAAAGAAATCTTCTCGCGCTTCTGTGTGGGTAAATAATGAAGTTAATTGATACACATTGCCACTTAAATGACCAACAGTTATACCAGGATTTGGATAACGTTATTTCTCGTGCCTTACAAACAGGTATCGAAAAAATGGTGGTTATTGGTTGGGATAAAGAAAGTAGTGAACTCGCTATTAAAATTGCTGAACAATATCCATTTATATATGCGTGTGTGGGCTTCCATCCAGAAAACTTAGAAGGTGTTAATGAAAAGACTTTATATGAAGTTTTAGAATTATCAAAACATCCAAAAGTTGTCGGTATTGGTGAAATCGGACTTGATTATCACTGGGAAAAAGATCCTGCAAAACGTGAGATTCAAAAAGAATTCTTCATTAAGCAAATCGAATACGCTAATGAACATGGATTCCCAATCTCAATCCATAGTAGAGAAGCTTTCCAAGACACATTAGAAATACTTAAAAACCATAAACCACAACATAGTGGCGTGATGCATTGCTACTCTGGAAGTGTGGAAAATATCCAAGATATAATTAACCTCAATTTATATATTGGTTTAGATGGACCAGTGACCTTTAGAAACGCTAAAACTCCTAAGGAAGTCGCGGCAGAAGTACCACTAGAAAAACTAGTCTTAGAAACAGACTGTCCGTATCTTTCTCCACACCCATTAAGAGGCACAGTAAATGAGCCGTCAAACCTCATTTTAATTGCCGATGAAATTGCTAATATCAGAGAGATGTCTAAGAAGCATTTACTCGAAGTCGTATACGATAATTCCTGTAAGTTATTTAATTTATGAAATTGTATCTAGATGGTGTTTTAGTGGTTGAAGGAAAAGAAGACGCTTCTTATCTTTCTAACTACATTTCTTCTGAGATTGTTGTGGTCAATGGTTATGAATTAGATGAACGCACAATCGCGTATTTAAAAGGCAAGAAAGTAATCGCGCTTTTAGATCCAGATGACGCTGGTAAAACTATTAGAAATAAGCTAAATAACTTAATATGTGATGTGATTAACATCGAAATTGATATAAATAAGTGTAATAGGGGCGAAAAAAACGGTGTTGCAGAGTGTGAGATTGATGAAATAATTGGCAAATTGCAGGCTTTTTCGGTCAAAAATCCTGAAAATACGCCAAATATCACAATTTCAGATTTATATAACTTAGGAATAACTGAAAATAACGAATTGAGGGAATATGTGACTGAAAAACTCAATTTAGGAAAGTGTAATAACAAACAATTACTTAAAAGATTGAATCTTAATCGAGTACAATTAGATTTGTTAAAGAAAATAGTAGAAGAATATCATGGAAATTAATCGTTCTAACATCAATGAAATAGTAACTAAAGCTTCTTTAAGACCAGATAAGGATTATGGCCAAAATTTTTTAGTGGAACCATCAATCTGTGAACGTATCGTGGATGCTTTAAATCTTGATGAAAAAGATTATGTTTTAGAAGTTGGTCCAGGCTTAGGAAGTTTGACTCATTTTGTGAGTTTGAAAAACCCTAAATATGACGCTGTTGACATTGATCCTAGAATGGTTAATTTTTTACGTGTTGTTTATCAAGAAAATAGCAATATTCAAATCATTGAAAGTGACATCAGAAAACATGATGTTTCCAAATATAATAAAGTAATTGGTAATTTACCCTACAACATCACAACTGAAACAATTCAATTCTTTTTAACTAACGCCACTAGTGCAAAGCGCATGGTTTTCATGATTCAAAGTGAAGCACTTAATCGTTTCTATGATGTTAAAGGTAAAGAATATGGTCCTGTTTCTGTCTTGTTGCATCTATTGGGAAGCATTGAAAAACTATTTACAGTTAAAGCGGGTTCGTTCTATCCAGCCCCTAAATGTAGTTCAGTAGTGTTCGCTATTAACATTGATGAAACAAAGGATAGAGAATCTGCTCTCGGAGCATTTAAATTAGCAAAATCTTTATTCTTAAATCGTCGTAAAACAATCCAAAACAATTTAGTTAATACCCTTAAAGATAAGGAGTTGGTCACTAAAGTGTGTACCGACTTAAACATTAATCCTTTATCTCGTCCTGAAGATCTTTCTCCAGAAACATATTTAGCGATATATCACTATCTCCAAAAATAATAAAGACCTAGTGACATACTCCCACCACTTAAAGAAGCGGGGGCTTCTTGCTCGATGACTCTAACGAGCCAAGCATAAACAAGCTATCCGGATGTGTCCCATCCTTTGTAAGTGTTTCAATTCCC
>JBGUMU010000050.1:0-24628 GCA_045116995.1 Bacilli bacterium | reverse complement strand
CATTTCAAACCTCCTTGTGAATAGAATAGCAAAGAAAAAAGTGGATGGGTCTTTTTTACCCTTGTCCACTTTTACACTAGCATTTCATCACTGTGGCCTTTTATTTTGTTATGGAATGGACTATTCCATTTCTTTTAATCTTTGAAGTGTTTTTCTTCTATTAGCGAATTTAATGTGATTGCTAATGCCACCGGCAGCGGCGATGATTTCACCAGCAGTTGCGGCAAACCCTAAAACGTAGATAAGCACCATGAAGCCAGCGTATTTCGCCATGAGTTCATCATAGGTGACAGAAGAACCGCTTGATTCTGCTAAACTCATAGCGTCGTTCATCATGATACCAACGATGACGAAGATAGCAATGAGAGAGACAGCGAATAATGTAATACCAACAGCAAGGGAAGTATTTCTCTTGTGTTTGAAGCTTTCCATTTCTGCTTCTAATCTTGCTTTGTCGTTAATTGAATAACCATTTATTGTTTCCATATTTAATTACCTCGAGTTCTATTTTAATGAAGATTTATTACTAATATCAATAACAATCAAATATTTTGATTATTTCGTAAAATTATCTTGTCCAAATAGTCATTTATGTCTATATTTTTTATTGATAGTATTTAGCAGAATTTCCTGACTAAATCGTCTAATTTACGAAGGTGCTAAGTAGTGGAGGTGGTCCTATGAAAAATATTAAAGCAATTATTGCTCTATCAATGTGTTCTATCGCCTTATCAGCGTGTTCGTTTTCTTTTTTTAGTTCCACTCAACCCGCCAAAGAATTGAAGACTATTTCAAATAAAATTACTCTTGTTTATGGCGAATATGTTGAAGGCCAAGTGACATATCTTTTTGGTAATTGTGCCATTCCTTTTAATCTTAAGGATTATGGTGTCGATTACATCGCTGCTGGTGACACATTAACAATCTATTACACCGGTTACTCTTATACAGTGAACAGATCTTCTCAGCCAAAAACCATAGTCACAGAAAAAATGACGGTTGAAAAGATTGAAGTTGAACATGCATGGATTCTGGAATTTGAAATGATCACCAGTTCCGATGGTGCTAAAAGTTTAAAACAAGTGAATGATTATGTGATGGGTCCGTTACCAACAAAGGTTATCAACGAAGATGGGACATACCAAAGTCTTGATAGTTATGAAGTCGGTTCACATTTTTATGGCTCTGCTGTTGGAGTTGGTGGAGTTGCATTATTAGCCTTCGCTTTATACTCTTATAATCCTTCACAGGTATCGTAAGATTGTCTAATGACTAGATGTTGATAAAGCATGCTTGCATGCTTTTTTTAATACGTTTTTGATTATTTTCGCTAAATATCAACTAACTAAATAATAGAATTATTTGTTTCCACTTGACATTTAAGGTTAATGTTGGTAGTCTTTTCGGCAGTGTCTATCTATTATAGATAACACTCGCCTGATTAAATTAAGAAAAGAGTTGAGAAAAGTATGCTCGAAGCATTAGAAGTCATTAGACAAATCCTCATCGTATTATTCTGGATCTGTGAAGTAAATGTCATTTACTACACATTCCTTTATATTGTCGGTATGATTGCCCACAAACAAAAATACCCAATGGTGGAAGACAAAATCAAATTCTGCGTTTTTGTCCCTTGCCATAACGAAGGTCCAGTTGTTGCTGCAACCGTGGAAAACTACACACACATCGAATACGCAGAAGACTTATTTGATATCTATTTCATCGCGGATAACTGCTCTGACGATACCGCTAACATCTTACGTGAAGCGATTAAACAATCTGGTAAAAGAAACTTCCACGTTTTAGTGAGAAAAGAAAAAGATATCAATAAACGTGGCAAACCACATGCCTTAAGATGGGCTATTGACGCTCTTGAAAGTCAACATCTTTTCTATTCATACTATGACATGATGATCATCTTTGATGCCGACAACTTTGTTGACCCAGACATCATGAAACATATCAATAGTCAATACGCTCATTGCAAACCACACAAAAAGCCTGTCATGATTCAATGCTACTTAGATAGCAAGAACAAGAAAGGTTTAGTGGCTCGTGGTTATTTCGAATCATTCCGTGTTATGAACGCCTTCTGGCAAATGAGTAAGCAAAAACTTCACCTCGTTCCAGGTATCGGTGGTACTGGCTTTGCGATGTCCACGAAGTTCTTAAAAGAAATCGGTGGCTATAACTGCAAATCCTTAACAGAAGACTTAGAAATCCAAACAACAGCGACAATCAAAAACTATCGTATTGAATACAACGCCAATGCGCGTATTTACGATGAAAAACCAACCAAAGTTAAACAAGCGATGGTTCAAAAGACCAGATGGGCTCAAGGTCACTGGTACCTCTTCTTCAAGTGTGTCCCAATCCTATTGATCCAATTGTTCAACCCATTCACTATCAAGAACTTCTTTAAGAAGATTGACTGTATCTTCTATCTCTCTGGTAGATTCTTCGGTCTTCTAGTCGCTTTCTTTATTCCACTTAACTTGTTCTTCATCATTATGTGTGCAATTTATGGAGTAAATCCTAACTATACTTCCTTATGGGTTCAAATTATGAATTACTTCATTTCTGCCCTTAGTATTATCGTTATTCCTCTTGCCTCCGTCTATGATGGTTCCAAAGAAGAAAAGAAAAACGTTATTAAAGATTTCATTCCAAATATGCTTGCGATGTACCTCATCTGTATTATCGATTTAATCATTGGCTTCCCAGGCTTATTCAAATGTGGTAATCAAAAGGTTTGGAAGAAGACCACTCACTGTATGACCACTGTGGATAAATCCATTCATAGCGTTACTCCTGATGTAAAGGAAGCTCATATCTAATATGAAAAAAGTCATGCTCGTCTTTGGCACTCGTCCAGAAGCCATTAAAATGTGTCCATTAGTCAACGAATTAAAGACTAGAAAAAGTCTCCAAACCGTTGTCTGTGTCACTGGCCAACATAAAGAAATGTTAACCCAAGTCTTGGAGACATTTAATGTTGTCCCTGACTACAATCTTTCTATCATGAAAGAAGGTCAAACTTTGTTTGATATTACCACAAACATCCTTCATGGTATTAAGGAAGTCTTAGAAAAAGAGAAGCCAGATGTCGTCTTAGTGCATGGTGATACAAGTACTACGTTTGTCACCGCCTTAGCTTGCTTCTATTTACAAATCCCAGTGGGTCATGTTGAAGCGGGTCTTAGAACTCATAACATCTATTCTCCATATCCGGAAGAATTCAATAGACAAGCTGTTTCTATCGTTAGCAAATATAACTTTGCCCCAACAAGATTAGCAATGAAGAACCTTCTTGACGAAGGTAAAGATCCTAAATCCATCTTTGTGACAGGTAACACTGTTATCGATGCGATGGCACACACAATTAAGAAAGACTACACCCACCCAGAACTTGAATGGGTCGGTAAGGATAAACTCATCTTCATTACAGCGCACCGTAGAGAAAATCTCGGTCAACCAATGCACAATATGTTTAGAGCGATTAGACGTGTTCTTGATGAACATCCTGACTGCAAAGCAGTCTACCCAATCCATATGAACCCAATTGTCCGTAAAGCGGCGGATGAAGAACTTGGTGATTGCGATAGAATCCACATCATTGATCCAATTGAGGTCTTTGACTGCCATAATTTTGAAGCTAGAAGCTACTTGATTCTCACAGATAGTGGTGGCATCCAAGAAGAAGCTCCTGCGTATGGTGTTCCAGTCTTGGTCATGAGAGATACCACAGAAAGACCAGAAGGTGTTGAGGCTGGTACACTCAAACTTGTGGGTACTACCGAAGAAGTTATTTATAACGAATTTAGTAAGCTATTAACAGACAAAAATGAATATCACAAAATGGCACATGCTGCGAATCCATATGGTGATGGACATGCCTGTAAACGTATTGCCGATATCTTAGAAGGCAAGGATTACAAACCATTTTTAAACTAAAAGGCCTTATGGGTCTTTTTTTGATTGTCACACGACATTTTTGTTAATGCTTTTTCAAATATTGAAACTAATACATTTATTCGTTAAACTATAACCAATCTACAAATGAGAGGAATTTAATAATGAAAAAAAGCTATTTTTTAGTTTCTGCTGTCATGGCCCTTTGCTTATGCGCATGTCAAAATAATGGTCCAAAAAGCAGTGCTGAACCACAAATGGAGCCAGAAAAAACTCCTACAATGGAAGTCGCATTTAAAGATCTCGAAAGTAACGTTGGTGTTACTGAAGAAGTTAAGACTTACATTGACGCAATGCATGAACAAGAAAAGAACATTACTTACCCACATCGTATTTCTTACTTATTCGGTCCTACAGACCTTAAGAAGATGAACGATAAAGCTGAAACTGGCGACAACCAAATCAACTACGCTGCAGATGAAACCGGTGGTGTTGACGTTTGCCAATACTTAAACAACAAACAAAAATATAAAAACGAACCAATTCAACTCAAATGGGAAAAAGGTGATAAAGACTTCTCTGAAGCCAAAGTTCGTTACTGGACACAATTAGATAAGAGTGACGTCCACGAAGTGGCAGTCAATTCTGATGGTGAATCCGCGAGCTTACCAAACCTCAAGAGAGCCACCAATTACTACTATCAATTAGTCGATGGTGAAGATGCTTCCCAAATGGGTACATTCGAAACCGCTGACTACACCAGAGTTATGACAATGGGCGATGTTAACAACGTCCGTGACTTAGGTGGTTATATGACTTCCTACGGTGTCAGAACAAGACAAGGCTTAATCTTCCGCGGTTATGAAATCAACGAAGGTCAGTTCTCACACAGTGGTACTCACCAAAAGACATATTCTGAAGCTGCTCAATTAGTTGCTGAAAGAGATATGAATCTCGCCCTTGAATTAGACTTAAGAGCTAAGAGTGGTACATATCAAGGCAACCAAGATCACTCCGCTGTTGAAGGTGTTGAATATAAGAGATGCGCCATCAACTCCTATGCTAGCTTCATCACAGATCCAAACAAAACAAGTGAATCTGAAAATGCTGATAGAAATCTTCCACAAGAAATCTTTGAAGCCTTAGCAAACGCTGATGAAAAGCACGTTTACTTCCACTGCTGGGGTGGTGCTGATAGAACAGGCACAATTGCCTTCTTACTCAACGCTATCTGTGGTGTCAGTTACACTGACTTAATCATCGATTTCGAAATTACCAGCCAAACAAACAATAAGAGATGCCATATGCACAACTCCAGTTCTGCATACTTCCCAAAATTCTTATATCAATTCACACAAATCGAAGGTTTCGATTTCAATAAGACCGTCAATGAAAACGCTGTCACATTATTAAAGAGTGTCGGTGTCAGTGATGAAACAATCGAAGCTTGCCGTAAAGTTATGATCCCAGGTTATGAAACCGGTATGCAACCAGTTGAAGCCTATAACGAAAACGGTACAGACGAATTACCAACTTCTTCTGCTCAATTATTACATATGTTCCAAACATATGGTGATATCGAAGAACCAATCTTAGGCTAATCGTTTAAAAGAAAAACTAATGACCCCTCTGCTAAAAGCATGGGGGTCTTTTTTATTTTTAATAGTGTGCTAAAATATTTACATGAACGAAAATAAAAAAGCGCTCGATAAAGAGCAAAAAGAACAAAGAGCTATTTATATTGAAAATAAGATTTTAAGTTTCTTACTTCCTATCACTGGTGTTATCGCCTTAATCTTAGGATTAATGGGTTTAATTTTGACCGCTAGTGCAGGACAAGTAGGAATCACTGTTTTCTATATTATCTTAATGGTTTTAGGCTTAGCGGGCACTCTTTATGGAGTCCTATTAATCATTAGACTTAAAAAGCCTGACTTCCTTAAGAGAAAGAAAAAAGAAGAAGCGGAAGATTCAATTCTTCAAGACTAGTCCTTCTTCTTTAATAAATAATCCTTTGAGATATTAAAGAGCATCTTCTTAATGACTGCTCTTTTTTCTTTCGAAGTGTTCTTCCATTCCCCTCTAATCAGTTTAAAGTTAGAAGCGATAAATGAGAGGAACTCTTTTTCGTTTGGTAGTTTTTCAATATTAAGACGTGAGAGATAGTCGAAGACTGTATCAATAAAGTCCTTCTTCATATCTTCATCATAATTATTTAAAGCATAGTTAATTGTATCGACAATACGGGATGATCTTTCAGTATATTTATCTTTTAAGACAAATAAATGACCATCGACTTCCCATGAGAAGGCATCGTGTTGCATCAAAAGACCGTTACTAGAGGCGATTATCTTCTTTTCACGATATTCTGTCATGAGACGTCCAATAATCGATTCGTCGGGCGTGTATTCGCGTATCAATTGTAAGATGCTCTTATATTCAGTGTCATAACATTCACTTGGATAGTTAGGGGCATCAAAGGAGTAGACTCCTAAAAGCTTATAACTCTTATTTAAACGTTTCGCTGCAGTAATCGCTAGACGACCACCTTTAGAATGGCCACCGACATATAACTTCTTAAAAACAAAGTTATAAGAAACATCTTTAAGATATTGGATGGCTTCGATTTCAGAAGGCACTGTATCTAAGTAAGCCATATTGAAATCTTCTTTCCAACCTAAAGTCGTGGAGTCAGTGCCACAGAAAGAAACATACGCAAAATCTTTTAGGATAATAGTGATAGCTTGGAACTGCTTAGAATGCACCGTATCTCTTTTCTTAGAGAACCAGGCAAACTTAGCGTGTTTAAATCTTAATGAATGGCATAATATCTTGACTAGTTCAATATAATTTAACTTTCTTTCGTTAGCGTCTTTAGGAGGAACATATTCCTTAACTCTTCTATATAGTTCATCGCTAGAATAAACTTCTTTTTGATTGTTTAATTCATCAAAAGGAAAGTAAGAGACCATCGCTAAAACAAGAGCGTCCACTTCATTGAATGGTACTTCTCTAAAATCAATATTTTGATAACGATACAAGTAATCTAAAACGTACATGCCACTATATTAGCATTAATTATAAGAGTTGACTCTTATTTTTGATTACAAAGCCATAATAGTGGTATAGAATATTAAAAACTGATAACAAAGTTATTCAAAACAAAGACTTTAGTTAAATGTTATTAAATTAGAGGTTAATATGAAAGCGTGGTTAGTCGTTAATTCATTCATGAACACTGAGAAGTTTAAGAACCTTTATCAGATGCTTTCTGATGCCTTTAATAAAAGAGACGTTACATTAGAAATCAAGACCGCTTCTGATATCTCTTTAGAAGTGGGTAAAAAGATTAATGAAAAACCAGCATTTGTCATCTTCTGGGATAAGGATATTTATCTTGCTCAAAGATTAGAACAACAAGGTTTTAAGCTCTTTAACTCTGCGAAGGCTGTTGAGCTCTGTGATAATAAGATCCTGATGTATCAAGAATTAGCGAAATCTCATATCAGAATCCCACGTACATTTATCGCCCCTATAACTTTTGAGGGACTTAACTATTCCAAACGTGATTTTGTAAATAATGTCATTAAAGAAATTGGTTTACCTTTGGTAATCAAAGAAGCTTATGGCTCATTTGGTGAACAAGTCTATCTCGCTAATAGCTTAGAAGAAGCGAATAAGATTATTGATCAAATCGGCTATAAAGATTTCTTAATGCAAGAATATATTACCACTTCAAAAGGCAGAGATATTCGTATCAATGTTGTGGGTAATAAAGCGATTGTTTCTATGCTTAGAGAAAACAAAAATGACTTTAGAAGCAATATCTCTAATGGTGGTACAGGCTGCAAATATGAGCCTAAACAAGAATACCTCGATTTAGCTATCAAAGCTTCTAAAGCGCTAGGTATAGATTTTGCCGGAGTGGATGTAATGTTTGGTCCAAATGATGAACCAATTATCTGTGAACTTAATAGCAATCCGCAGTTTGCGAGCACCCTCCAATATACAGGCGTTAATCTAGCGGATGTCATCGCTGACTATATCTTAAATAATCTATGAAACGTGGGTTAATAGTCTATACAGATTACGATGCGAAATGTAATCGATTCTTCATCAATAAATGCCTTGAACTACTAAATGATGAAGATTTTTCTTTAGAGTACATTAATGAAGATAAACTTTTAAATTACGTAAACGCTAACAAAGTTGAATTTGTCATCTATCGTGGTCGTGATTATAGACTTTTAGAACAATTACAAAGTAAAGGCATCAAGACTTTTAACAATTTTTTGACTAATAAAACCGCTAACGATAAGTATCTGACTTACGAGTTTTTAAAAGAGAACAATCTTCCTTATATTGAGACATATTTAGACTTGTCTAAAATCAGAGATTTCCCATGCATCATGAAGAGTGTTTCAGGCCATGGTGGACAAGAAGTATTCTTCATTAAAGATTTAAAGGAACTTAATCAAATTAAAACAGAACATCCAAACCTCAAGTTTATCTATCAAAAGTTTTTAGAAAACAATGGTGATGTTCGAATCTATATGTTGAATGGAGACGTAGTCGCAGCAATTAAAAGAAAAAGTGATAAAGACTACCGTAATAACTATTCTTTAGGTGGAGAAGTTGAACTCTATGAGCCAAGTAAAGAAATGGTGGAAGCCGCTAAGAAAGTGGCAAACCTGCTAAAAGCAGACTTTATCGGAGTGGACTTCCTTCTAACAAATTCAGGCTTCAAAATCATTGAAATAGAAGATCCTGTTGGTTCAAGAATGGTATATAAGCTTAAGCCTGAACTTGATATCATCCGTTTATTCATTGAGCACGTGAAAAATAATATCTAATCAGCGTAAATGTTGATTAGATTTTTAAATTCGTTCATACTTTTCCTATGGAACAAGAATTAAACGTCTTAGAATACGAAAACGCGAAAGTGACATTTACTGGTAAAACAAATAATACTGCCACTAGTGACGAACTAGAAGCTTCTGCTATTTATCAAGATAAAATGGGCACCGCTTATTCAAGAAGTAAAAATATCGCTCGTGCTATCAGTGCAACGGGTATTTCTTTACTATTGACTGCGGCCGCTATTAAAACTGGTAGTCTTATCGCTAACGCTTATATTCTTAATCCGCCTTCATTAAGTAGCACAAACTATGCCGTTACTGAACATGTATTCACTTATGAATTTACAGTTTCAAATCCAAACAATTACACGATGAATTATTTCTTAGAAATAAATAACAATAAAGTCATCGTTGGTGATTGTTCAGAAGAAAAAGAATATACCGGTACTTATGAAGGTCTCAAAAATGGTGATGAATTATACTTCTATGTGAGATTCACAAACGGAGTTGATTACATCAAAACAATTGATAGTTACAAAATTACAGTGGAGGAATAAATTATGGAAGAAGTTAAAAAGACAAATTGGTGGAAAAGAAAAACACCAGGACAAAAAGCTAGTTTCATTGTTGGCGCAGTGTTATTTGTCCTTTCGTTAGCAGGTTTCATCTTGCTTATGAATGGTCGAGAAATATTCGGCCAAGAATTTGGCGATAGATTCTTTGGTGAAGGCAAGGCTAATGGCTGGGTTGTCATCGGTGAACATTTAGTCAGTGGTGGTGTCCGCTGGTTAGTGAGTATGCTTATTATTTCAATCGGCATCACACTTATCTTTATCGCGACATTTCTCACTCACATCTTTGATGGCAAATCTAGAAAAGCCAAAACAGTGTCCGCTTTACTAAGATCTTTATTCAAATACACAATCATTATTGCGATGATCTGTGTCATCCTTGTTGTCTGGGGTGTTGATGTTGTTGGCGTTATCGCTGGTGTTGGTGTTTTAACTCTTATCATTGGCTTAGGCTGTCAATCACTCATCCAGGATGTTATAAGTGGCATTTTCATCGTCTTTGATGATTATTTCGCTGTCGGCGATACCGTCATTATCGATGGCTTTAGAGGCACAATCGTGGATGTTGGTCTAAAGACCACTAAACTTCAAGACTTTGGTGGCAACATCAAATCAATTACCAATAGTTCTATTGCCACAGTTGTGAATATGTCTCGCTTAAGAAGTGTCGCATCTGTGACCTTATCTGTTTCATATAATGAAGATGTCGAAAGAGTGGAAGCTCTTATCATCCAAGAAATTGAAGCCTTAAAAGCTAAAGTTCCTAATATTACCGAAGGTCCTTGGTATAAAGGTATTGATAATATTACCGCTTCTTCCGTTGATTTCTTAGTGATTGCCTTCACTGATGAATCTAATAGATTCCAAGTTACAAGAGACCTTAAGAGAGAATTCTATCTCTTATTTAAGAGAAATAACGTTCAAATCCCATATCCACAAGTGACTGTTAATCCTGAAGATGATAAAGATCGTCCAAAGGCCACTAAAGAAGAAATCACTTTAGCGTTACAAGAACAAAGAAAACTCAGAGGACTTGAACCAATCAATATTAAAAAGTCTAAAGGTAACTCGGTGGTCAGAAGAGTGAAAAAAGCTTTTGATAAAACCGAGAAAGAATTAGATGGAAAATAGAGGCAACCGCCTCTTTTTTCTTTTAGAAATACATGATTAAGACACCCACAGCCTGAAGTATTGTGGATACTAATACAAAGACGTGGAAAACACTATGGAGATATAAGTTCTTTTTACCTATCGCATAAAGCGCGGAACCAATGGAATAGACAATGCCACCCGCTAAAACAAAACCAAAGCTAAGAGGGGTCATGTAAAGGAAGCCGCCGCAGAATAAGACAAGCCAGCCCATCGCTAGATATAATATCAAAGATATTATTTGTACGGATTTGCTCTTAAAGAATAAGGCGTTTAAGACAATACCAATGATTGCGCATCCCCATTCAACGATAAGCATCACTAAGCCCACAACATGTTCATTCATGAGCACGACACAGATTGGGGTGTAAGTTCCAGCAATCAAAAGATAAATCATGCAGTGGTCTAATACTCTAAATAGTTTCTTATTAAAGATATTTGGTTCTGTTCCGTGGTATAGACTAGAAACAAAATAGACATCAACGATAGTGATCACAAAGACGAGTAAGCCAAGGAATTCAGTAATACTAATAGCTCTTACTAATAAACGATATAAACCAACAAAGAGGATGATGAACGCTAAAGGAATACCAAGAACATGAGAAATGGTGTTAAAGACTTCCTGCCCTTTAGTGTACTTAGGTATTTTGATTTCTTCGATGTTTTCACGATAGCTCATAACTGCTCCTCCTATTTGCCATTATCTTAGCGATAAGCATCTAAAAGGTCAGTGAACTCTTAAAATAAAAACTCTACTTAAAAGGTAGAGTGTTCTCTTAAAAGATAGAATGTTTAGTAGAGTTAACTTCTTCTACTAAAGTAGAATTATATGAAAAGTGGGGCTAATACACTAGCGAGCTCTTCTAATAACTTTTGATCATTTTCATTGAAGCGATTAAAGATAGGAGCGTCAATATCGATGACCGCTTTGACTTCGTTATTAAGAATAATAGGGGTCACGATTTCACTTTTTGATAAACTAGAGCAAGCGATATGACCAGGGAATTCGTTCACGTTAGGAACAATAACCGTCTTAGCCTCTCTTGCGGCTTTTCCGCATACGCCTTTTGAAATAGGAATAATCGTGCAGGCGGCATCACCCTGAAAAGGTCCTAGATATAAACAGTCACCGTCTTTAAGATAAAAGCCGCACCAATTGATATCTTCTAAGGTATTCAAAAGTGCGCTTGCGTTACTTAGATTAGTAATAAGTGGCAAGTCTTTATCAATAAGAGCAATAAGTTGTTTAGTGAGTTGTTCCATAGCATTAATATAACGGGTTTTTATTTCCGTGTCTTGTTAAATACTTTGATTTTTAAATTAATATCATTAAGATAATAAGCATGAAAAGAATATTAGTCATAGGTTGTCCAGGTGCGGGTAAAACTTATTTTGCTAAAAAACTTAGTGAAATAAATGGTTTACCAGTGGTGCATATGGATAATCTGTATTGGAATAAAGATAAAGAATCTATTTCCTATCAAGAACTAGAAGCAAAGCTTTTGCCTTATTTAAAGGAAGAAAACTGGATTATTGATGGAAATTACCATGATACCCTTAAACAACGCTTAGAATACGCAACAGACGTCTTCTTTTTAAAGATGCCACGTGAAGTATGCATTGAAGGTATCCTCGAAAGAATTGGCGAAGAAAGAGATGACATCCCTTGGGTGGAAACTAAAAAGGATGCTGTTGAACTAATCGAATGGACCATCGATTATGAAAAACGCACCAAAAAGGAAGAAGAAAGTTTATTAAAACAATATAAAAACGTTAACATCCATATCTTAAATTCAAGACAAGAAGTTAACGATTATTTAGCGAGTTTACTCAAGTAATTAAGCGGCGATTTGATCTTTCTTAGCCAGAGAGACGTTATCTTTACCGTTATTTTTCGCTGTTCTGTTAGCGAAGTCCGCTAAATCGAGAACGTGGTCGAAGTTGAAGTTTTCATCAACAGCGATAACAACCGCACCGACGGAAACAGTGATGTGGAATTTTGGATAGTCTTTAAATCTGCAAGCGGAGATAGAAGCACGGTATTTTTCACCAATACGCATTAAGACATCTTCGCTAATATTTGCAAAGCAAACAACGTATTCATCGCCACCCCAGCGGCAAACAAATGCTTCTTTTTCTTGGCTTAAGATTTCACCGATCTTAATTAAGACAACGTTACCAAATAAGTGACCGTATTTATCATTAACGTTTTTAAATGAGTCAACGTCAACGAATAAACAACCTAAAGTGGTGTTTTCATCTTTATTTGCATAAATATCATCTAAGTATTTAGCCAGATAGTTTTGATTGGCTAATCCTGTTAAGGAATCGTGCATAGACGCATATTTGAAGTTTTCTGTATAGCTTCTTAAACGTTTAGCGGCGACTCTACGAAGTAGTTCAGCAAAGAAACCTAAAATCATACAAACAAAGTAAGTCAAAATCATACGAAGTTTGAAGTCATAGCTAATCGCGCCATCAATCGGTTCACCTGGGAATTTAATAAATTGATTTAATGGTCCTACGAAGAAGAGAATCATAATCAAATAGATTGGCAAAGTAGTGATTAAACCTTCATAAATACCAAAGGTAATGAATGAGAAGGCTGGAATTAATAAAATCCAAATATGTAAGAAGCCATGTGGGCCACCGTCATAGCAAAGGTAACCAAAGAATAAGATAACGATTACCATGAAGATATGACGCCAGATAAAGTGATACTTTTTGACAAAAATTGTTAATAGAAGAATTGCTACAGATAAAACGCCAACACCTAATAAGATGAAGCCCATGAGCTTTGGCCATGGATCATCCACTAAGTGTGGGACAGCAGCAACGAAAACGATGATGCTCAATAATGTCGATAAAACACCAACGAGGAACGATTGTCTGAAGACGTCATCTAAAAGACCATCTGTTGCTTTACTAACAAGTTTTTTAATATTCATTCAAATTATAGTATCCTTAAGCAAAATTACTTCTATAGCAACATAATAATACAAAATTATTGTATTGTGTATATATTTCGCTTTATTCGAAGGTTAGTTTTAAGTATAATCTAGTCGTACTCATGGGACCTTTTATGGCCTATAGGGGGAATTATGAAACAACATTTCAACACAAAAACAATCGTTGTTACCGGACTTTTGTTAGCTTTGGAGATTATCTTCCAATTAATCGGTAATTATTTACAAATCGGCATAGCAAACATCAACATTTCTTTAGTGCCTGTTGTGATTGCTGGTATTATTGGTGGACCCATATCTGCAGCGATATTGGGCTTTTTTAATGGCATCATGGCGTTACTCTCACCATCCACAATTGCCTTCTTCATGCCTGTGTCACCTGCTGGTACCGTGCTTGTCTGCTTACTCAAGTGTACTCTAGCAGGCGTGTTTAGCTCACTTGCGTATCACTGGCTCAAAAAACGCATCAGCGCCCATGGCGCGACACCTATCGCGGCAGCGCTTGTGCCTATTATCAATACTGGTTTGTTCATGCTTGGTTGCTTTATCTTCTTCAGAGATATCCTCTTTGCGGAAGACAGAGATATAATGGGTGCCTTTGGATTTGTGATTGTTGGTATGATTGGCTGGAACTTTGTTATCGAACTTCCAACCACAATCGTTTTATCAACAGTTACTAACGAGATTCTCTTAAAAAGAGAACAAATCAATAGATAATCGTATCTCTTATTTATTTTTTATAGATTTACTTGTATGATTTAGGTATGCAAAAGCCTTTAGCGGATCTTTTACGTCCTGAATCAATATCTGAAATGGTGGGTCAACATCATCTTTTAGACGAGGGTTCAGTTTTTAGAAAAAGTATTGAATCAAACCATTTAACTAATATGGTTTTCTATGGCCCTCCTGGGGTTGGTAAAACCACACTCGCTAATATCATTGCTAAGAACTCTAAGCTATCTTTGTATAAACTTAACGGTACGAATGCCTCAATCGATGACATTAAGTCCGTTATTAAAGAAGCCGATAGTTTCTTAAACGGCAATGGTGTTTTGCTTTACTTGGA
Source organism: Bacilli bacterium (assembly GCA_045116995.1). Taxonomy (GTDB): domain Bacteria; phylum Bacillota_I; class Bacilli_A; order RFN20; family CAG-826; genus RUG14515. The sequence continues at coordinate 10,104 of JBGUMU010000050.1, read as the reverse complement.
TGAAATCCAATACTTAAATAAGAAACAGCAACAATCTCTTTTGGAATTTGTGGAATCTGGTGACATCACCTTAATTGCTTCCACAACAGAGAACCCATATTTCTATGTCTATCCAGCGCTTCTTTCTCGTTGCACGGTCTTTGAGTTCAAAGCCTTAAAGGTTGATGATGTCAAAGAAGGTCTTTTAAGAGCGTGCGATAAACTCGGTCTTAAGATTGAAGAAGACGCTTTAGAAACTTTAGCGTTAGCTAGTAATGGCGATATGCGTAAAGCTCTCAATAACTTAGACTTTGTCTATGGGGCAATTAACGGTAAGAACGTTATCGATTTAGATGCTGTTGGTGAATTAGTCAATAAAGCTAATATTGCCTACGATAGAAGTGAAGACAAGCACTTCGATACTTTAAGCGCATTCATGAAATCACTTAGAGGTAGTGATCCAGACGCCGCGATTTTCTATTTAGCTAAGTTACTTAAAGGCGGAGATATCATTGCTGCAAGCCGTAGATTACTATGTTCAGTAAGTGAAGATGTAGGTTTAGCGTACCCTCAACTCATTCCAATCGTAAAAGCTTGTGTCGATAGTGCGCTTCAACTCGGTATGCCTGAAGCGAGATTACCACTTGCAAACGCCACAATTTTGATTGCAACCGGTCCTAAGAGTAACTCTGCTTATTTAGCGATTGATACCGCCATGATGGATATCGATCAAGGTAAAGGTGCAACTGTACCTAGAAACTTACAAAACACCCACTTTGATGGTAAGGATGCGAAAGTCAAAGGACAACATTACTTATATCCTCATGACTTTGATAATCATTATGTAGAGCAACAATACTTACCAGATGATTTAAAGAAGAGAAAATATTACGTCCCACAAGAGAATAAGAATGAACAAACATTCAAAGAATATTGGGATAAAATCAAGAAAAAGAAGAAATAATTATGGACTCATTAAAAACCTTGATGGATAAAAAGCAATACGATTTGGTCTTGAAACTAACAGAGAATAGTCAAGACTCTTTAGCGTTGTTTTACCGTCTCAGTGCAATGCTCGCAATTGGCCGTAGTGAGGATGCTTTAAAACTCATTAAAGATAAAAGACAAATCTTACTCGCTAAGCCTGGTGTTTTAATGAAAATCCATATTGAATTATTATGCTTATTAGGTAAGTTTGATGAAGCTTATAGTGAACTTCATTACTATCAAGAATTACCATATGAAAATCAAGAAACAGAAGAGCTTTTAAATAGCTTACCAAAATACATTAGAGAAGAAGAAATCAAAGTCTATAAACGTCAAGAAGTAGGTCAAGACGAATTAAGAAAGAAACTCATGAGCAAAAACGATGTTGATGTCTTGAGCGCTCTTGATGCTGTCAGAGGCCAAACTTTAGAAAGCTTCTTACTTCCAATTCTTAATATTTTAAAAACTTATCCAAAGCAATTAGTGAGAACTTTCGCCTTACTTTTACTCGTCGCTAAAAAGTACGATAAGAAAGTGGAATTCCTCCACGAAGATAAACTCATTGAAGTTGTTCCTAGTGAACTAGATGAACCATTCATTATCCCAGTATTAGGCAACATTGATGATTTATCATCATTATTCCAAAACGAATATCATGATCCATCCTTAAGCCAGAATGCGGTTAACATTCTTTCTTCCTATATGGTTTATATCTATCCAAAAAAAATTAATTATTCAAAAGAGGAATTACTCGTGGTGTTTGGTTATATCGCTAAAGATTTACTCCAAAGCAAGGATAATGATTTAGATAAGTTATGTGAAAAACATGGCTTAGATAAACAAGAGATCCAAGAAGAAGTTAATAAAATTAAAGCCCATCTTGAAGATTTTTAGTTTTTAACACTTCTTTATAAAGAAAATACAAGCGCTTTTGCTTGTTTTTTATTTTGCACACGTGATATATTTATACACGCACACATTTGAAAGGATAAATATTAACAATGGAAAGAAAATTAACCAAATTAGAACACTGCCATACAGAAGTGTTAGTCAATGTGGACAAAGACTTATGGAAAAAAGCTCAAGAAAAAGCTTTCACTAAAGTCGCTAGTAAAATCACTGTTCCAGGTTTCCGTAAAGGTAAAGCCCCAGCTAACATGCTCAAAGGTCGTGTTAACCAAATGGAAGTCTATAACGAAGCCATTAATAACGTCTTACAACCAGTTTATGAAGATGTTTTAAAGAACGAAGACCTTCAACCAGTTGCTAGACCAGCCTTCGACGTCACCAAATTAAGTGATGATGAATTAGAAATCAAAGTGACAGTCGCTACTCGTCCAGAAATCAATTTAGGTAAATATACCGGCTATGAATTAGGTAAAGGTAAAGCCGAAGTTAAAGACGAAGATGTCGATGCCGCTATCGAAGCTTTAAGAAAACAAAACGCCACAATCGCACCAAAAGAAGGCCAAGCCGAAAAAGGTGATATCGTTGTCATGGACTTTGAAGGTTCTGTCGATGGTGTTCCATTCGAAGGCGGTGCCGCTGAAAACCACGAATTAGAATTAGGTAGTGGTGCCTTCATCCCAGGCTTTGAAGATCAATTAATCGGTGCTTCCGCTGGTATTGAAGTTGACGTTAAAGTCAAATTCCCAGAAAACTATGGTCCAGATGAAATCTCTGGTAAAGATGCTGTCTTCCACTGCAAGATTCACGAAGTGAAACAAAAAGTTTTACCAGAATTAGATGAAGAATTCATCAAAGACTTAAACATTCCAAACGTTACTAACTTAGAACAACTCAAGGAAAACAGAAAAGAAGCTTTATTAAAGCAAAAAGAAGCTTCCCTCAAACAAGATTATCTCAATAGATTAGTCGAAGAAATCAAGAAAGTTTCTACCTTCGACTTCCCACAAGAAATCGTTACTGAAGAAAGAGAAAATCGTAAAAAACAACTCGAACAAAGATTACAACAATCTGGTATCGATTTAGAACAATACTTAATCCTCACAAAGAGTAACGAAGAAGACTTAAACAAACAATTAGAAGAAGAAGCTAGAAAAGGCTTAGAATCATTCTTCGTCATGGATTCTGTTGGTGAAAAAGAAAAACTCAACATTACCGAAGAAGAATTAGAATTCGAACTCGCCAAGATGGCGGAACAATACAATATGACTGTTGAACAAATCAAGAATGCTTTAGGTCAACAATTAGGTCAATTCCGTCACAATCTCATCATGCAAAAGATTGAGAACTTCTTATACGAAAACAACAAGTAATTTAAATTAAGGAGGTCATTTATATGAGCGATAGACCCCAAACATTAACATTACCATTACTTCCAACACGTAGTTTCGTGCTTTTTCCTAGTACTATTCAACCAATAGAAGCAGGAAGAAGTTTCTCCATTAACGCGATTCGCGCGGCTCATTTACAAGCGGACTCTTTACTTTTTGTCGCTTGCCAAAAGAACCCTAATGATGAAACTATCGATTTCGATGCGATTTATCATGTTGGTACTTTATGCCGTATTGTTTCCATCGTGGAAAAGGGCGACTTAGTGAGAGTGCGTGTTGATGTCGTGGAAAGAATCGTTTTAAACGATATCTCCTATGATCAAGTTAATGGCTACTATGTCGCTAACGGCACAATCGACAATGTCCCAATGATGGATGAAATCACTAATGACTCCATCATCCGTGCAATTGTTGATAAATTAAACAATTTACCAAACGTTTTATCGTTATTAAATAAGAGTACCCTTAACCAAGTTAACAAAGTTAAGGATGCTGCTTCTTTATGCTACATCTTAGCGAGCAATCTTCAATGTTCTACAGAAGAGAAGCAAGCTATCTTAGAATGCGATAACGTTAATGATTTAATGGAGAAGATTTTACTTCTCATCTCTGGTGAACAAACCAAGGCTCAAATCGATGAAAACATCGCTAACTCAGTGAGAGAATCCACCGAAAAGAGTCAAAAAGAGTATTTCTTAAGAGAAAAACTCAAAGCCATTAAGAAGGAATTAGGTGAAGTCACTGATGACAAAAATTCTCCTGAATCCATCTTAGAAAAATTAGAGAAGAATCCATATCCAGAAAACATCAAAAAGAAAGTTAAAAGCGAACTTGCTAAGTTCGATATGATGCCTCAAGGTTCCTTAGAAGGCGCTTTGATTCAGAGCTACTTAGATGTTCTTATGTCGATCCCATGGTGGGAAAAGACTGAAGATGACGAAGACCTTAAACACGTCGAAGCCATCTTAGATGAAGACCATTATGGCTTAGAGAACCCAAAGAAGAGAATCGTTGAATACTTAGCGATTAAGAAATTAACTGGTAACTTAAAATCCCCAATTCTCTGTTTCTATGGCCCTCCAGGAACAGGTAAGACTTCTTTAGGTAAATCCATCGCTAGAGCGTTAGGTAGAAAATTCTTCAAGTGCTCCTTAGGTGGTATTTCCGATGAAGCTGAAATTAGAGGTCATAGAAGAACATATGTTGGTTCTCTTCCAGGCCGTATCATTCAAGGCATGAGAAAGGCCGGAGTTACTAACCCAGTATTTTTACTCGACGAAGTCGATAAACTCGCTTCTAGCTATAAAGGTGACCCTGCAAGTGCCTTATTAGAGGTCCTTGATCCAGAACAAAACAATCAATTCAACGATAACTACGTTGAAGAACCATATGATTTAAGTGATGTTCTCTTCATCTGTACCGCTAACTACTTAGAAAATATTCCTGGTCCATTAAGAGACCGTTTAGAACTCATTCAACTCTCTTCTTATACCGAGATTGAAAAGATGCACATCGCTAAGGAACACTTAGTGGCTAAGCAAATCGCTCTTAACGGTTTAAAACCAGAACAAGTCATCTTTGAAGATGATGCCTTAAGATTCATTATCCGCTCCTACACACGTGAAGCGGGTGTCCGTGAACTCGAAAGAAAGATTGCTTCTTGCTTAAGAAAAGTCGCGGTTAACTTTGTTAAGAATCCTGATTGTGGTGTGACCACGATTAACGTTGATAAAGTGAGAGAATACTTAGGTGTCCCAATCTTTGAAGACACACAAAAAGAAAAAGAAGCCCAAGTCGGTGTTGTTACTGGCTTAGCTTATACAGAATACGGTGGTGACATCTTACCAATCGAAGTTAACTACTTCAAAGGTAAAGGTGCTCTCATCTTAACTGGTCATTTAGGTGACGTGATGAAGGAAAGTGCAAGTATTGCCCTTGACTATGTCAAGAGTAACGCTGAAAACTTCCAAGTTGATCCTGAATTATTCGTTAATAGCGATATTCACATTCACGTGCCTGAAGGCGCTGTACCTAAGGATGGCCCAAGCGCAGGTGTCGCTATGACATGTGCGATTATCTCATGCTTAAGCCATCGTCCAGTTTCTCCAGACGTCGCGATGACCGGTGAAGTGACACTTAGAGGTCAAGCCTTACCAATCGGTGGTTTAAGAGAAAAATCTTTAGCCGCTCTTCGTAGTGGTATTAAGAAAATCGTTGTTCCAAAAGACAACAAGAAAGATGTTGATGAACTTCCTAAAGAAGTTAAAGACACATTACAAATCGTCTTTATGTCTTCCGTGGAAGATGCCGTCAAGGAAAGTTTTGTTCAATGATTAATTTTCTAAACGCGACATTTGTTAAATCTTGCCCGAATAGAAATGAAAAACCTCAGGCGCAAAAACCTGAGGTTTTAATCGTTGGGCGTTCTAATGTTGGTAAGTCCAGCTTAATCAACGCCTTAACACAAAAGAAAAAGTTAGCGTTTACCAGTTCTAAACCAGGTCACACAAGATTATTAAATTATTTCGATATCGACAATAAATTTTATCTTGTGGACGCTCCTGGATATGGCTACGCTAAAGGAGGCATTGATCTCGATAGATTATTCGCCGAGATGATGTCATCATATTTTGAAAATAACTATGATTTAAAGCTCGTTTTAATCCTTCTTGATGCAAGAAGAGAACTAACTACAGACGACCTTGAAATCATTGATTATGTAAAAGAAAATAACATTCCTTTTGCTTTAGTTATTACCAAGTACGATAAGGTTAATCAAAAGGAAAAGGCCGCTCTTAATAAATACCTTAAAGAAATGGGTTTAGTTAATGAGCAAGTATTTTATACATCTATACTAAAGAATGATAGTTTATCTCTTTTGAAAAAAGGGATTGAGAATAACCTTTAATTTAGTATAATGTAAGCGTCCGTTGAAGAAGAGGAGTAGTCTATAAGTCTTCTCATAGAGAATCGAGGATGGTGGAAGCTCGATAGAAGAAGTAGATGAAGGTCGCTTTGGAGGAATCGTAAGCCTAGCGATAATAGGTTAATGAAGTGCGTAGAAAAATCTACGAACTAAGGTGGTACCACGCGAGAGCGTCCTTAGATAGGGCGTTTTTATTTTATAGGAGATCTTATTATGTTAGAAAAACGTTATAACCATCTTGAAGTGGAAAAAGGAAAATACCAGAAATGGAAAGAAGCTGGCTACTTTGCTAGTGGCGATATTTCTAAGAAACCATTTAGCATTGTCATCCCACCTCCAAACGTTACTGGTAAATTACATATTGGTCACACTTGGGACACAACCATTCAAGACATCATTGTCCGTTATAAGAAGATGCAAGGCTATGATGTTTTATGGCTTCCAGGTATGGATCACGCTGGTATTGCGACACAAGCAAAAGTCATGGAAAAGCTCAGAAATATGGGCAAAGACGTGACGAAAATCACAAGAGAAGAGTTTTTGAAGTGGGCTTGGGGTTGGAAAGATGAATACGCTAGTCACATCCATGAACAATGGGCCCAAATGGGTTTAGCCCTCGACTACAATAAAGAAAGATTCACCCTTGATGAAGGCTTAAACTACGCGGTTAGAACAGTCTTTGTCACCTTATATAACAAAGGATTAATTTATCAAGGTGAAAGAATTATTAACTGGGACCCAGTCCAGATGACCGCCCTTAGTAACGTTGAAGTTATTCACCAAGACGACAAGGGTTATATGTACTATTTCAAATATCCAATCGTTGGTAGTGATGAATCCTTAATCGTCGCCACAACTAGACCGGAAACCATGTTCGGTGACGTCTGTGTGGTCGTTAATCCTAAGGATAAGAGATACACAAAATATCATGGAATGAAGGTTATAAACCCAGCCAACCATGAAGAATTACCAATTATCTGCGATGAATACGTTGATATCGACTTTGGTACTGGTGCAATGAAATGTACACCTGCTCATGACCCAAATGACTTTATCATCGGTGAGAAATATGGTTTAGAAAAACCAATCATCTTTAACAAAGATGCCACGATGAATGAAAAGTGTGGTCAATATAAAGGCATGGATAGATTCGTCTGCCGTGAAGCCTTAATTGAAAACATTAAAAAAGAAGGCAACTTTGTTAAACAAGAAGAAATCGTTCACCCAGTTGGTCACAGTGAAAGAAGTAACGCAGTCGTGGAACCAATGCTTTCTAAGCAATGGTTTATTAAGATGCGTCCACTCGCGGAACAAGCTTTAGCCAACCAAAGAAAGAAATCCACGAAAGTTAACTTTGTTCCAGAAAGATTTGAAAAAGTCTTTATCCAATGGATGGAAAAAGCTGAAGACTGGTGCATTTCTCGTCAATTATGGTGGGGTCACCGTATTCCTGCTTATTATAATAAGCATACTGGTGAAGTTAAGGTCTTAATGGATCCACCAAGCGATATGGAAAACTGGGAACAAGAAAGCGATGTTCTTGATACCTGGTTCTCATCACAGTTATGGCCATTCTCCACAATGGGCTGGCCAAATAAGACACCTGATTTAGAAAGATACTTCCCAACCGATGTCTTAGTTACTGGTTATGACATTATCTTCTTCTGGGTTTCAAGAATGATTTTTGAAAGTTTAGAAATGACTGGTCAAAGACCATTTAAAGAAGTTGTTATCCATGGTCTTGTTAGAGATGAATTAGGCCGTAAAATGTCCAAGACATTAGGCAATGGTGTTGACCCAATCCAAGTCATCGCTGATTATGGTGCGGATGCTCTTAGATATTTCTTAACCACCAACAGCACACCAGGACAAGATATGAGATATATCGATGAGAAAGTCCAAGCCGCTTCTAATTATTTAAATAAAATATGGAATAGCGCGCGTTACGTGTTATCCATCCTTGGCGATGACTATAAGGAAAGCGCATTATCTAAAGATAAGATGTCCGCGTTAGATAAGTGGATTATCAATAGATGCAACGCCACAATTAAAAACGTCACCATGAACATGGATAAATATGACTTCAATGCGGCAAGTAACCACTTATACAACTTCGTTTATGACGACTTCTGCTCACAATACTTAGAAATGTCTAAAGTCGCTCTAAATAGCGAAAATGAAGAAACAAAGAATACCACAAAAGCGGTGTTACTCTACTGCTTGAAGAATATCATTCTTCTCATCTATCCATATACTCCATTTATTGCGGAAGAATTATATTGTTCTTTACCAACGCACTTAGAGTCCATCATGCTTGAAAGTTACCCAAAATATGATGAAGCCTTAGTGGATGATTCTAAAGACTATCAAGTTGACTTATTGTTCAATCTCATTAGAGATGTCAGAAACTACAAGATTGAAAACAAATTAGCGCCTAACGCTAACCTCGACTTATCATTGCTTCTTAAAGAAGAAATGTTCGATGGCTTCTTAGCGTACCTAAAGAGATTCAGTTTCTCTGAAGTGAAACTCTTAAATAAAGATGAGCATGTTGAAGGTGAATCTCACGTCTATAACGAAGCAGAACTTTATATCGCCAGTAACGTTAATAAAGACGAATTACTTGCTAAGCTAAATAAAGACATCGAAGCCTTAGAGAACGAAATCAAACGTTGTAACAATATGCTCAATAATCCTAACTTTATTAACAAAGCTCCTGAAGCCAAGATTGCTCTAGAAAGAGAAAAATTGGCCAAACATCAAGAGAATTTGCAAGTTTTGTTAGAAAAAAAGCAAAAAATTAAATAAAGTATCGGACAAAATCAAAAAAACCTCCCTATTTAATTAATAAGGAGGTCTTTTTTATGACTTATAGAATTCTCAATGAAGAAGAAATGCAAAACCACTATGTTGGTGAGGCAATTACAGTGACCGCTGTTATGGCGCTTTTATGTGTCGCCATTATGGCGGTAGTGATCTATCGTTTGTTCCGTTCCTCTAAGGGCAGTGCTACTGTTCCTGGTGGTTGGAAATTCTCTTGGAACTAATGAGTAAGATTGATGATTTACCCACTCTAGATAAGCCACGTGAAAAGGCGGCTAGATTTGGGATTGAAACACTTAGCGATGAGGAACTATTGGCCCTCATTATCAATAATGGAACAGTTGGACATTCCTCTCTTGATATTGCGCGAGATGTTTTAAACGATGCGCATACACTAAGCGCTTTATATAACAAACCATACCAATATTTTCACACGTTTAAAGGGTTAAAGAAGGTCAACGCTTTACGCTTAGCAGCGACGATTGAAATCGCCAAAAGAATGAACGAGAAAACACGTCTTGTTTATGAAGAAAAAGCGGAGATAACAAGCGACTCTTTATACCAACGTTATTCCCTTTCATTAGCGGGCCTAAGTCAGGAAAACTGTGTGATAGTTATTCTTAATAAGAATAAACAAATCATATTTGAGAAGGTTTTGTTTAAAGGAAATGATAATGATATCGTCCTTTCAACACGTGAAATTATCCATCTTTTAATCCTGCACAATGGCTACTATTTTTACCTCATTCACAACCATCCAAATGGCACTCCATTTCCTAGTGAAACTGATGTCAAATTCACAGAGAAAATGAACAAAAGAGCGGAAAAGATAGGGGTTAAACTTCTTGATCATTTGATTATTGGACAAAACGGATATTATTCTTTTCTCCATTCTAAAGTATTTTCATAAGTGAAAATTTCTTTAAAATATTGTTGAACGCTCTTATAACTTATGTTATATTACATGCGTTGTCGCCTCACTAGCTACAACCGCATAGAAAAGGTTTTTGAAACTTTATTAAGTACCTTAATAGCGAGTACTTAGTGATTAAACAGAAGGAGGGACATTATGTACGCAATTATTGAAACTGG
>JBGUMU010000049.1:0-1690 GCA_045116995.1 Bacilli bacterium | reverse complement strand
ATAAGTTATGGGATTTATTAAAAATCTCTAATGATGACTTTATTAGAACCACACAAGAAAGACACACTAAAGTGGTGCAAGATATCTTCTCCAAGATGCTCGCTAATGATGATATCTATTTAGGTAAATATAAAGGTTGGTACTGTAAAGAATGTGAAGCATTCTGGACAGATACACAAGCAGGTCCAGATCATCTCTGCCCTGACTGTGGTAGACCAGTCCAAATGGCGGAAGAAGAAGCATACTTCTTTAAGACCAGTAAATATGTTGATAGTTTAATGAAGTTCTTTGATGAAAATCCAAAGTTCTTAATTCCTGAATCTCGTAAGAATGAAATGATTAATACATTCATTAAGCCAGGATTAGATGACTTATGTGTTTCTAGAACATCATTCTCTTGGGGCATCCCAATTAGAGAAAATCCAAAACATGTTATTTATGTTTGGTTAGATGCATTAACTAACTACATTACCGCTTTAGGCTATGATAGTGACCATCCAGAATTATTCAATAAGTTCTGGCAGGACCCTGAAAGTGAAACAATTCACATCTTAGGCGCTGATATTACTAGATTCCACGCCATCTATTGGCCAATGTTCTTAGAATCATTAGGCTTAAGAAAACCAGATAGAGAATTCGTTCATGGTTTATTAATGATGAAAGATTCTAAGATGAGTAAGTCTAAAGGTAATGTCGTTGATCCATATCCTCTCGTAGAAAGATATGGTGTTGATGCAGTTAGATATTACTTAACAAGAGAAATCAACTTCGGTAGTGATGGTAGCTTTGCGCCAGAATTATTCGTTGAAAGAATTAACCAAGACCTCGCTAATGCGCTAGGTAACTTATTAAATAGAACAGTTTCAATGATTAATAAATACTTCGATGGTGTTGTTCCTGAATATAAAGGCCGCATTAATGAAGTTGATGGTAACTTAGAAGATTTAACAAAGTTGACTATTGAATCTTATGAAAGATTAATGGATGACTTAAAGATTACTGACGCTATTGCACAAGTTAATGAATTAGTGAATAGAGCCAATAAATATATTGATGAAACTGAACCTTGGGCTTTAGCGAAAGATCCAGAAAAGAGAAGTAATCTCGAATCAGTTATGACTCATTTAGCTAATTCCTTATATGTTGCTGGTATGCTTATGAAGCCAGTCTTAGTGACCGCTTCTGATAAGTTATTTGACCAATTAGGTGTCAGTGGTGATTTACTCAATTACGACAAAATTAAGCAATACGGTATCGTTTCCGGCTTAAAAGTTGAGAAGAAAGATCAACTCTTCCCAAGACTAGATGCCGCTGTTGAAGTTGAATACATCCAAGGCTTAATGGCCAACAACAAATAACATTTAGCACTTAAAAATATCCCTGCAATTTCCTTCGATTATTGCGGGGATTTTTTTATGAAATTTGCATAAAAAAATAAACTTGCTAAAATATAAGGCGCGCTATGTATTATTTAATCTTCGCCGTTACATTACTCATATTCCTAGGGACAATACTCTTGGTTCACTATAAATTCCCTAAACTTCAAAAGCTCATTGTTGAAAGAATAATGGCCTTTGTTTTAATGGCGATTTTTGTTGTGAGATTCATGTCTTATAAAGACGTGCAATTCATGGACGCTAATTTTGAACTCTATGGTTCCTTTGGTGGACCAATGAATGGTTTCCTTAAT
>JBGUMU010000048.1:0-33080 GCA_045116995.1 Bacilli bacterium | reverse complement strand
AAGTATTTATGTATAATTATTAATGCTGCCCCCTTAGTAAAATGGTATTACGCATCCATGGTAAGGATGAATCGGTGGTCCGATTCCGCCAGGGGGCACCACTCGTTAGATACAGTAATGAGAAAATCATTACTGTTTTTATTTTATTTACTATGCTAACGCGTTAAAATTAAGATAGAATCTATGAAAAATCAGACGCCATTATTCTCCATTGTCACTAACGAAAAAAGATATAAGCCATTCATTATCCGTTTTTTGATTGAACTTGTTATCTTTGGTGTCCCATTTATTCTTTCTAGCATCTATATTCCTATTGGCTCCCTTTGGCGTCTTGTAGTGGTCTTTTTCTTACTAGCAATGCTAGTGTCTGGTTTTTTATTTCTCTGTCGCTGCATCAATGTTTCGGATAACAAAACTAAAGATCGTAATTTTAGAGGAAATTATAAAGAAAAATTCAAACCGGTTTCAATTAGTAAAGAAGACTTTGTTTTTTGGCTTGAAAATGCTGATTTAGACGAAACAATTGTTATTAAATCTATATTAAAAAAATATAGTGTTCTCGAACTATTTGTGGTCAAAAACAAAATAGAACTTTGCTTGAATGGTAAAGATATCGATTCAGCTACCTCACTTATTTCTATTTTGGAAGATGAAGGATATTTAGAAGAAGGAGTAATCGTTTGTGAAACTTCTGACCGTAACAAACCAGATTTTTTAATCAAAATAATCAATGATTTAAAAGGAAAGGCTAATAGATAGCAAAAACATCCTAGCCAACCTAATAAAATACCCTCATTAAGAGGGCTTTTATTTTATTTGTTTAGTCATAGTGATTGGATAACCAGAACCAAACATACGCATCATTGATCCTTTGTTTTCCTTTTTGACAATGAATCCGTTTTTCTTATAAAACTTAATCGCGTTCTCGTTTTTAGAAAACACTTCTGTGACAAGTACTTCATAATCACCATACGAGCATGCTTCTTTAATAAGAGTGGTGCCTATACCTTTGTTTCTTGCCGATGGATTAGTCACAAGCGTGTCTAAATATAACTCTGAATCTAAAGAAACTGCTGGCTTTTGAAAAATAGCGTTCATTTGTTTATTTATAATAAAACCTTTGAACTTACCAAAATACTTCTGACAAATCTCTTTTTTAAAATCAATTGGTCTAGTTTTATTGTTGCCTAATCCCATCAATCCGAGAACCTTGTCATTTTCCAGATAACAAACGAATAAATCAGGACTGAATATTTCTAAAAATAGTTTCTTCTTTTTCTCCTCATCTTTAGAGAAGGTCATAAAATGACCAAAACCAATAAGGAATAGTTCAACCGCCTCAAGCTTTTGTGTATCGTTTAGCTTACCAAATTCAACAATTTGCTTTTTCATAACCATCCCTTACATACAAATCGCAGTAATAAGAAAGCAGACTGCTGCTCCTAATGACATTGGAGTCATAACAAACTTCTCTTTCTTACTTGGAGATATAGCGTTTAAAAGTGTATTAAAGAAGAAGAATGCAGCGAACACAAAACAAATGACTTTTGTCGTATTGAAATTGATGAAATAGGGAACAATTGTGCCCGCTGCAAGGATAATATATAACGCAAAAATTTGCGTTAATAACTGTGTGACTCCTAATAATCTAATCTTAGGAGGCCAGACTTTACCAAATCTTCCACCCATAGAGAATTCCCCAAGTGGTAGACCGATAATTAATAAAATTGACATGATGATAACAATGCCCAACAAAGTGGCGCCAATATAAATTTGCATATTATTTCTCCATTTCTAATTTAAGAATCTTTTCGTAAAAAGCGATGTCTGATCTAGTTCTATTAAGGCCGTATTCAAGAAGATAGATTTGATAAGAATAAGTGCTTTTAACAATGGCCTTTAAATCTTTCTCTTCTGAAACCACCGCTAAATTATCAATGATTTGTTTTTCGCTATTAATACGGTCTAAATTCGCCCGTATAACGGCGTCTTCACTTACCTTAGTGAACTCTTTAATCGCATTGAGCTTGCTTTGCTGGTCTTTTAAAGAGGCAATATATGATTTTAGGCAAGAGATACGTTTTTCTTTAGAAGCCGTTCCTAAGAAATAGAACTTACTTTCTTCCATATTGGTCATCTTAGCGATGTTAATAGGGGAGCCAACCCATTCCTTGTAATGGTTAACGCCTAGCTTAGTAATGCTATGACGCTTTTTAGTTAGTCCTCTTTCCACATATTCATTCGTAACAATAAATCCCTTATTTAGTAATTTCTTAATTGCTATTTGGATGCTACCAAGACTATCACTACATATTGTTGTTAAGTTTCTTTGTACATACATTCTGATTTCATAAACAGTCATTGGCTTGAATAGCAATAATCCTAAGATAATGAATTCCATAAGGTTTCCTCCTTATTACTAATAGGTATATTAAAAAATGAATTATCTAATTGCAAATAATCTAGAAAAGTCATTGAATCGTAGGTATATTCCTATGGACAATATCAGCGACACTTTTAGTCGCTGTTTTTCTTTTTACTTAAAAGAATACTATCTATCAGTTTCTTCCGATAACTGATAAAATAAAGTTAAGAACAGATAAAGCGAATAATGGGGAGATATTCACAATATGTATCGAAATTTCATATGCTATAGAGGCGGTTCTTCCGCTGGTATTCTTTTCGCGGAAGATATTTATAAACGTGCCAAAGAGGAAGAAGAAGTCGTTGGTAGAACATACTATTCTTTATACAAAGAAGATAGCAACGAGATTCGTAATTTCTTAAAAGATCCTGCCGATTATTTGTGTAATACTGAAAACCTCATCATGCTTTTAACTAAAGACTTTTTAGGGTCTTTTATTATTGATGGTTATCCTAACCCTGAATCGGTCACTCGCATTGAGATCGATGAAGCCTTAAAGAATCCAAAACTTAAATTCATTCCAGTTGTCTTTCCTGACTTTTCTTGGGAAGGAACAACAGATGGCATGGTTAACAAAGATATTCTCACCCACCTTTGGGGTGAAGACGCAATGCGTCGTATCGTTGGCTCCCCACCAATTCAATTTGTCTTTGCTTATAAAAAGCAAGTTGTGGAGCAAATACTCAGTGAATTAGATGAGAAAGGTATTTTAAAAAAGAAATCAGAAGCATTTAAATGTGACATTGCCTTTAGACTTGAATCATCTCCTTCTGTCCTTCCTAAAAGAATTTTCTGTGGCAGAGAAAAAGAACTACAAGAAATTCAACAAGCCTTTGATAGTGGTGAAAGAATTCTTTTCCTACAAGGTATTGGGGGAATTGGCAAAACTGAAATCGCTAAGCAATACGCTAAAAGAAATAAAACTGAATACGATACAGTCATTTATGCAACATATAACAACACCGTTGTGGAACTAGTTTCTTCGCAAGCCTCTTTTAAAATCGAGCCACAGTTTCCAAGACAAGTTTTATCAGATGGTACCCAAGAAAATGATATTTCATATTTTAAAAGAAAACTTGATTTAATCAGAGAAATCACCAACGAAAGAACATTAATTATCATCGATAACTTTGATGTGATGGATGATGAATACTTTGGTGAACTCACCAACGCTAGATATAAGTTATTAATTACAACTAGATGT
This sequence comes from Bacilli bacterium, assembly GCA_045116995.1. GTDB lineage: Bacteria > Bacillota_I > Bacilli_A > RFN20 > CAG-826 > RUG14515. The sequence goes on along the minus strand of JBGUMU010000048.1, from coordinate 29,451 downwards.
GATTATTCAAAGTATTATCCAGTTATCAAAATTGAACCATTAGATAACATCGAACAATTAAAGAGAATTTTCTTAGAAAACTATGAAGGCTATATGGTTGATGAGGATGATCCGCATCTAGAAGAACTCATTCAATTAGTCAACCGCCACACATACACAATTGAGCTTATTGCTCAACATATGGAAAACAGTGGCCAAACAGTTGAGGAAATGATTGATGTTCTTAAAAAGCAAGGCATTGTTTCTCTTTCTGAAGAAGTTCGTTCATCCACTGATAAGACACAAGTGGCTTATGAGAACTTACTAAAGATGTTTAAAGTCTTTGATTTGAACGAAGAAGATAAAGGTGTTTTGAAAGTTCTCTCACTCATGCCTTTAAGTGGTGTGGATGTGAAAGATTTAAGAAATTGGATGGGTGTACAAGCACTTAAGTCATTAAGAAATCTTGAAAGCCGTAGTTGGACAACAATGAGTTCTAACGGTGTGGCTTTGCACCCAATTATCCGTGATGTTGTTCATCATGAATTACCTGTTTCCTTAGAAGAAATTGAACCATTCTTAAATGCTTTTAATGAAACAATTAAAGAAGAAAAGACATGGCATTATCCAATTGGCGTTAAGGGTTATTACGCTGATATATGTGCTGAAATTATAAATTATTTCAAAGAAATAAATGAAAAGACATTAACCCTTTATAAGAATGTCGAATTGTTATTTAGTTTTGGTGTAAGACCAGGCCAAGCTATAGAAATAGGCACTCGATTATTAGATTATTACACCGCTAAAGAAGGTGGAAATTCTTATTCCTGTGGCTTTTATTCATTCCAAATTGGTTGGACGTACTTATTTAATCTCCAACTAGTGGATTCCATTAATAACGCTAGAGAATGGTTTAAACGTTCATACGATATTATGTCTAAGTTAGAATTCCATAGCGAAGATGAATTCGCCTATTATGGGCATTTATTAACGCATCTAGCTAGAGGAGATTTAATCCTCTATCAAGCTAATGGCGATAAGAGCCTTTTAGTTACTGCTAAAGAATGGGCAAATAAGGCGATAGAAAACGCCGAACAACACTTTGATCAAAATAGTAAATTCTATTCGCGAAAAGCGGTCGCGTATCTCCAACTAACTGAAGTGCTTATTGAAACTAAAGAATTTGAAGAAGCGTTAGAGCCAATCAATAAAGCCTATGACATCATGTATTCGCTTTTTGGTGAAGAAGATTCAGACACAATTAATGTGGCTAATAGTAAATCGACAGTGCTATATGGCTTAGGTCATTATCAAGAAGCGTATTCCCTTGGTAAAAAGAACCTTGAGGTCTACAACAAATTCTATGGCGAATTAAACTTCTTAAGATTCCAACAATTGATTACCGTTTATAAGTGTTCTTTAAAGGTTGGTTCAGAAGAAGAAAAAACGCAGTTACGCAATAGTGTTCTTAAAATTGGTGAACTATTATTATCGGAAGATAGTAAAGAACTAAAAGAGTTAATGGAATTGAAATAATTCCCTGTTCTTACTCTTTGTTTGTGATGCAATTATCAGATGTAATGATATAATTTCAATATGCGCATAAAGTAGCAAAGAAGTAAAATTATGGCGGACATTATTATCGTTGAAGACAATGTAGAAATCGGCACTCTCTTGTGTGATTTTCTCCGCAAAGAGAAGTATTCAGTGTGTTTAGCAACCACTGGAGAAAAAGCTTTAGAACTATATGAAAAGTATGGGGCTAAAATTTTTATTTTGGATATCATGCTTCCTGGTATTGATGGCTTAGCGGTCTGCTCTAAAATTCGTGAAACCTCTAACGCCTATATCATCATCGCTAGTGCGAAGTCTGATAAAGAAGATAAACTCGCAGGTTTAAACTTAGGCGCTGATGACTATGTCGAAAAACCATATGATGTCGATATCTTACTAGCGAAAATCAAAGGTGTTTTTAAAAGAAAATACGCCATTGAAGAGATTCATGAAGGTAATCTCACACTTAATACCGTTAATAATGTCTTAAAAGTTAATGGTGAAATAGTGACTGTCACGGATAAAGAATTCGAATTATTAAGACTGCTTATTGAAAACAAAGGCACAACCTTAAAGAAAGAATATATATTCAATACCATCTGGGGTAGTGATAGTGAATCAGAACCTCAAACTTTAACTGTCCATATCAAATGGCTTAGAGAAAAGATCGAAGAAGATCCAAAGAACCCTAAACATATCATTACCGTTTGGGGAAACGGCTACCGCTATGAGTAAATTTAGAAGGAATTCGATTATTGTTTTAATCGTGCAGCTATTGCTCATCGCTGTTTTTAATGTTGTTATATTCCTTAATCAACCAAAGAGTGAAGATAGACAGCACCGTGTTGATATTAACCGTATCCAATTAGCGATGTCTGAAGGCAAAGATGTGAACGCTGATGACTATGAAACAGTTATTAGAATCGTTCATTACGATAACAACTATCAAACCAATAATGACTATGCAGTCATCAATGTAAATGGCGAATTATATTCTGTTGAATATAAAATCAAAGACATTGATAACACACCAGTAATCTATATGAATATTGGATTAGGCGTGATGTTCTTATTAACCGCCGGTGTATTAATCTACATTGATTTACGAGTGCTCAAGCCATTCCATACATTAAGTAACTACTCCACAGAACTCGCTAAAGGTAATCTTGCTAAACCAATGAAAGAAGAAAAGAACAAGAACTTTGGTAAGTTTGTCTGGGGCATGGATATGCTTAGAGAAACTTTAGAAACAAATAAGAAGAACGAATTAAAGTTACAAAAGGATAAGAAGACCTTAATTCTTTCTATCTCTCACGATATCAAAACACCTTTATCAGCGATTAAACTCTACACTAAAGCCTTAAAAGAAGATATCTATGATACCAAAGAAAAGAAAACCGATGCTTTAAACGGTATTGATAAAAACGTTAAAGAAATTGAAAAGCATGTCGCGGATATCGTCGCTGCCTCACGTGAAGATTTCTTAAATCTTACTGTGCATATGAGTGAGTTATATCTTAATGATTTAATAGGTAAAATTGAAATTCTCTATAAAGAGAAATTTGCCACTCTTCATACCGAGTTTAATATCTTGCCATATGATAACTGTTTGATTTCTGGTGACTTAGATAGATTAGAAGAAGTCTTACAAAATCTTTTAGAAAACGCCATTAAGTATGGCGATGGTCGTTACGTTAATATTGATATCGATGAAGAAGAAAACTATAAACTCATTCAAATCACTAACTCTGGTTGTTCCTTAAAAGAAGAAGAGTTACCACATTTATTTGATTCTTTCTATCGTGGTAGTAATGCGGAAAAGAAAGATGGTAGTGGTCTTGGTTTATACATTGCTAAAAGCTTAATGAAAATGATGGGTGGAGATGTTTTTGCTAAGATTGATAACGGTGAATTTAAAATAGTTACCGTAGTAAAGAAATGTTAAAACAATAATTTTTTTGCATTTAATGATTATTTAATAATTTGTTTTTTATAATTGAGCCATCCTACTGAAAAGGAGGGCTTATTATTTATGTTTCTAAGGATATTAAAAAAAGATATCAAGCGTAAGAAAACCATGAATATCATCATGTTGGTATTCATCATCTTAGCGTCAATGTTTGTCGCTAGTGGTCTTAATAACGTTATTACTATTGCTAATGGCACCAATTATTTCTTTGACCAAGCTGGTCTTGGTGATTATATTGCCGCAAGAAAAGGCTCACAAGGTTCATCTGATAAGTTTGATGATATCTTACCAACCGTCGAAGAAATCAAATCATATCGTATTGATGAAGTAATCTTCGCTACTAAAGAAACAGTGGAAACAGAAAGTGGTGAACAAGCCAAATTCGACAACACCATGATGATTCAAAGCTTAGAAGATAGTGGCCTTAACTATTTCTATGTGAATGATAAAATCGCTACTGTCGTACCAGAAGGCCATTTCTATAGTTCCTATAGATTTGCTAAAGATAACAATTTAAAGCCTGGCGATAAGATGATTGTTAAGAGTAATGACGTCCGTCTTAACTTAATCTTTGAAGGTACTCTTAAAGATGCCTTATTCGGTTCCGATATGCTTAATAACGTCAGATTGTTCTTAAGTAGAACGGACTATACCAATTTAAGAGACAATGGTGTCTCTGAACCAGGCATGATTGGTGAATTTGCTTATATTGACACTGACGATGTGGCAGCGGTTGATGTTGCTTTGACAAAGAAGTGCCCAACCTTAATATTAAATAGACCAAGAGCGACTATTGAATCAGCTTACTTCATGAACATGGTCTTAGCGTTCGTGACCTTGATCTTAAGTGTCTGCTTAATTATTGTTTCGTTCGTTATCTTAAGATTTACCATCACCTTTACCATCACTGAAGAATACCGTGAAATCGGTGTTATGAAAGCTATTGGTATTAGAGATATCAAGATTAAGAGCTTATATTTAACTAAATATTTAGTTATCGCTGTCTTAGGCTCACTAATAGGCTTTGGTGTTAGCTTCCCGTTCTCTAAGTTGTTATTAGGTAGTGTTACCAAAATGATGGTCCTTGGTAACGGCTTAGGTATCGTTCCAAATATCATTGGTTCATTATTGGTCGTCTTATCTATCTTAGGCTTTGCCTACTTAGCCACAGGTGTAGTTAAAAAAGCCACTCCAGTTGACGCTATTAGAAAAGGTCAAACTGGTGAAAGATTCAAAAAGAAATCAAAACTTAAATTATCTAAGAGCAGAACAAATTCCATTACCTTTATGGCGTGCAATGATGTTCTTAGCAATAAAAAGAAATATATCGCAGTGGCGTCCGTCTTCGCCCTTTGTACAGCCTTTGTCCTTGTCATGACAAACACTGTTAACACAATGAAGGGTGATGGCTTAATCGATTCATTCTCCGCTCGTAGTGATCTCTACTACACAGATCAAGACAAACAGATGTCCTTCATGCACGAAGGTGGTAATGAAGAGCTTAAAGAATACATGACAAAGGTTGAAAATGATTTAACCGATATGGGTATGCCAGGCCATATCTTCGTCGATGCCCAATACATCTTCAAAATCACAAGTAATGACAATGAATATTCCATCTCTTGCCAACAAGGCATTGGTTCCACAATCGATATGTACACATTCACTCAAGGTACAGCACCTCAAAATATGTATGAGATTGCCATTACACCAACAATCTCTAGTAAGATTAACGCCCATATTGGTGACACCGTGACAGTTGATTATGGTACAGGCCCTGTTCAAACAACAGTTACAGCGTACTATCAAACCATGAACTGGATGGGTGAAGTCATTAGAATCCATGAAAGCGCTCCAACAAACTTAAAGAATTGTACTTCCTGGATGGCTTTCCAAATCAATTTCACTGATCATCCATCAGTTAATACCATCAAAGAACGTAAGCAAAAGCTTATTGAATATCTAGGCGGTAAAGAAGTGCAACTTCCTAACGAATATCAAGCGGACTGTATTGGCGTTGTCCCAACGATGGAAACAGTGCAAATATCACTTCTCGCTATTACCTTAGTGGTGGTCACGCTCGTCGTTGTCTTAATGGAACGTTCATTCATCAGCGATGAAAAGAACGAAATAGCAATTCTAAAAGCCGTTGGCTTCAAGGACCGAAGAATTATTCTCTACCACATGATAAGGTTTGGCATTGCCACTTTAGTGGCGGTCATCTTCGCTGGAGCGATATCCATTCCATTAACATATGCGACTATTGGACCAATCTTCTTATCAATGGGTATGTCCACGATGAAGTTTATCATTGACCCACTCAGTATCTTCGTGATGTATCCACTCATCATCTTAGCCGCTGCGTTATTAGTCGCATTTATCACATCGCTTATCACAAAAACAATTAAGAGTTCTGATACTGCAAGTATCGAATAATAGGAGGAAACAATCATGAATATTATTGAAGCAAAGAATTTATGTAAAACATACATTGTCGATAAAAGACAAAACAACGTTTTAAAGAATGTTAACTTAAGAGTTGAAAAAGGAGAAATGGTGGGCATTATGGGTCCATCCGGTAGTGGTAAATCCACGCTCCTATACTGTATCTCTGGTATGGACAAGATTACTTCCGGGGAAGTCATCTTTGACCACAAAGATATCTCTCAACTTAGTAAAAACGAGTTATCCGAATTAAGACTTAATAAGATGGGTTTCATCTTCCAACAAATGTTTATGATGAAGAACTTATCTATTTTAGATAACATCCTTCTTCCTTCTATTGAAAGTAAAAAGGAAACCATTTCTAGAAAAGAAAAGCTCGTTAAAGCGGAAGCCTTAATGAGAAAGTTAGGTATCATCGAAATCGCTGATAACGATATTAACGAAGTATCTGGTGGTCAACTCCAAAGAGCGTGTATCGCTAGAAGCATGATTAATAATCCGGACATCTTATTCGCGGATGAGCCTACAGGTGCGCTTAATAGACAATCCTCCACAGAAGTGATGGATGAGCTCTGTAAGCTTAACGAAGAAGGCACAACCATTATGATGGTTACCCATGACTCAAAAGTGGCAGCTAGATGTTCAAGAGTCCTTTATATCATTGATGGACAAATCGCTGGCGAATTCAAAAATGATGATAAGAAGCTCGATCAAAAAGAACGCGAAAGAGCGCTTAATAACTGGTTGATGGATTTAGGCTGGTAGATAATAACTAAAGAACAGTACATACGTACTGTTTTTTATTAAAACAAAATGTTAACTTATAAATTATTTCATATCGACTTCTTTTAATATAAAATCTTAATATAGGAAGACGCTATGAAAAATGTACTAAGAAAGATTCGCAATTACTTTTGCTACTGTGGCATCGAAAAAGAACAATTCAAAGAAGTTAAAAAAGACGCTTATCGCTCTAATTTTGAAATGTGGCGTATTCTCCATATCGTCATGGATGTGGCTTTCGGTCTTCTCTTCATTTTCTCTGTTAGTAATGATTTTGCCGCGGATAATACTTGGTTCTATTTAGGCGCCTTCATTTATTCTGCTGTCGCTAGTGTATTCTTCTTCATCCTTAAGAAAGATTCCCTTATCGCTCAATTATTAATCTATTTATCAATATCCGTTTTACTCTTATTTGGTTGCTTCATCACATCAAATAAGCCAAATGCTCCAGCTATTACATTTATTGCTTTCTTACTTATCACACCTTTGTTCATGATTGATAAGCCATACTTTATGTCTCTTGAACTAGTGGTGGCTTCCACTGTATTCCTTGTTTGGATGCACTCTATAAAACAACCAGAAATCTGGAAAGCTGACTTAATGAATACCATCATCTTCACTCTTGTAGGTATCATGATTCACGTTGTTGTTAATTCTTTTAGAATTAAAGAGTTTGTCTTAATAAAAGAAATCAACAAGCAAAAAGACATTGATGAATTAACAGGTTTAAAGAATAAAGCGGCCTTAACAAGAATGATTAACGCTTTCGTCGCTGACGATGATAATAATAAAGGCTTACTCTTTGTTCTTGACGTTGATTACTTCAAATCCATCAATGATAAATACGGTCACGATGTCGGTGACGTTGTCCTCCAAGAACTTGGTAAATATTTAAAAGAAAAATTCCCAACTGATGAAATAGTGGGACGTTTCGGTGGTGATGAATTCATCATCTTCTTAAGAAACGTTGATGATGTCAAAAAAGCGGATAGAATCGCTAAAGAGATCACAAGTGAAACACCAGAATTAATCAAATTCCCAACTGATGAAGTGAAGTTCGGTATCAGTGTTGGTGTCGCAATCTATAAAGGTGAAGAAAAGAACTATTCTGAAATCTTTAAGAAAGCCGACATCGCTTTATACAAAACTAAAGCGGACCGTAAGATCCATTACAATATCTATCAAGAATAAAAGCGTTTTAAAGCAGAACAATTTTCTACATAAGCATCGTAAAGTGGTGCTTTTTCTTTGCTATATACTAAAAAAACCATGTTATAATGACATCAAAAGGAATACATATTATGAGACTCGAAAAAGCTAAGCGATTTATCGCTGATATTATTGAGCCTAGAAAAAAGGCTAGTGTTTTATCAATTATTTACAATGTTTTAATGGCCATTGTGGTCGTTGTTTCATGCGTTTTCGTATTTGTTGATATCTTTACAGCAAGTGATTCAAAGTGGTCACAAATTGCGGATTTGGTTGAAATTATCGCCCTTTGTGTTTTTGCCTTTGAATATCTTTTAAAACTATTCGTTTCCGAAGTTCTCTTTGAAGGAAAGGGTTGGTTTAAAAGTAAAATTTTATACATCTCATCATTCGATTCGTTTATTGATATCCTTTGTTTCTTATCAATCTTATTAAACAACATCCCAACCGAGTTCGCGGCTCTTCGCTTATTAAAACTTGTGAAGTTAGCCCGTTTAGTTAAATTAAAAGACGCCGTTAATGAAATACGTGAACAAGGCGATGGCACAGAACCACCGAAAGAAGAAAAGAAAGGCTTCCGTCATCGTATATACACAATTATTGCAAAAGATGAAGAAGGCGACGTTGCTTCTAAAATCTACGATATAGTTTCCATTATTATCATTCTTTTATCTGTCACCACAATTGCGTTAGATACGTTTGATTTCCCAGAAAATGTTGAAAAGATTATCTTCATCTTTGAAATTGTTTTCACCATATTCTTTGCAGTGGAATATATCTTAAGAGTCTGGACCGCGGATTATGAATATCCAAATGTGGGTAAAGAACATGCGAAGATGAAGTACATCTTCTCCTTCTTAGCGATCGTGGATATCTTATCCATCCTTCCAATCTTCTTTACTTTCTCTCCCGATGCCGAAGCAAACTTACCAACCACCGTGGCCATCTTAAAGATTTTCAAAATCTTCAGAATTGCGCGTTTACTCAAAATGTCCCGTTATCTTAATGGTATTAATATGTTTGTTCTCGCTATTAAGGCCAAAAGAAAACAAATCGTCTTCTCGATTGTTATCTTGTTATTCTTAGTGGTCTTATCATCAATTCTCTTATTCTCGTTTGAAGACGCTCAAGGCAATGAACAATTTGAAAATGGTTTTAGTGGCATAATGTTTGCGATATCAATGCTCACAGGCTTTGGCCAAAGTGAGATGGAAGTTGTCTCCGTTGGTGGTCAAGCAATGGTGGTCATCATGATTATCTGTGGTGGCTGTGTTGTTGGTGTTCCTTTAGGAATCATTGGTGAAGAGTTCTCCAAAATGGTCTCAAAAGCCGCACAAGATGAGAAAGAGGAAGAAGATAAGCCTGATATGTTTAAAGAGTTCTCTGATAAGTTAACCATTGAACAAAAGATGGCGATTGTTGCCCAATATAAAGATCAACTTCCAAAAGAAGAGGCGGAAAAGAAAGAAGAATAAACTTCTAAAAGCAAAATAAAAACGGAGGCCAATGGCTTCCGTTTTATCTTTCGGAAAACTATTTTCTTTCTTCGAGGATTTCAGCACGGCGAACTTTGGCTAATTTAGCAAGTTCCATTAAGGCCTTACGAGCACGGCCACCAGCAGCTTTGTTACCCTTTTCAACGAATTTTTCGTTTTCTTCGACGAAAGCTTCGTAAGCAGCTTTAATTTGTTCAACTGTTGACATTGTGTATATGTTTCCTTTCTCTATTAATTTATTACAAAAATGCCTCCTAGCACAATATTTATCGGTTTTTTCGTTTTAAAGATGGACAATTGTTATAACAAAAAATATGACATTTAAGTGATTTTATTAAATAATGCTTGTTCTTGCATAATTTATCGATAGAATGAAAGAAAATGTAAAGGAATTATCACTATGAGAAAAGCATCCACAATTCTTTCTTGGCTATTTGGTGTTATCACCGCAGCTTTTTTGATTATTAAAGGAGCAATGGGCGTTCTTACAACTTACGAAGGTGGTGAATGCATGACTTTTTTAGGCACTAGAATTTGTGATCAAGGTGAGCTTGTTCATTACACCCCAACATGGTTATGGGTTATTATCATAATCTTTGTTGTCCTTGATTTTGTGGTTTTGATTTTAAGAGAAATCTCTTTGAAAAAAGGCAATAAGATTTTGGTTGGCGTTTTGACCATTATTTTCTGCAGCGCTCCAGGTGGAGTCCTGACACTTTGTATTCCAGAATATCAATTATATTAATAAGAAAAATATAGTATTAACAAAGAAATAGCATAAAATCTGCTATTTTTTTGTTTTTTGCTCATTTATTCCTTTTTTCTTTATATGTAAACAGGCATAATTAAAACTGTTGAGTCTATGACAGGAGAGAAATAATGAGAAAGTTTATAGAAGAAACATTACAACCTTACAATTTTCAATTTGACCGCAATAGTGGATATGGCGCCATTAACGGCTACGAAGTTAATGTCGGTGTTGGTTATGTCGGTCCAACATTCTTACTATCCACTTACCTTCCAATGGAAAAGAAAAAAGAAGTCGCTGAAAGAATCTATGCTTTGACTGCTTCCAAAATGCGCGCTAGTGCATGTGAACAAGGCATCTTATTTAACCTTGCTTCAGCAGGTACAATCTTTACCTACGCAAAAAGATTTAATGAATTATTACCATTTGTTTTACAAGCTTTAGAAGAATATCAAGCTCCTAAAAACAATATCTGCCCAATGACAGGTGAAGAATTAAATGAAGAAAATAGTCGTTTAGTTAATCTTCCAAATTCGACATACAAAGTCCGTATGTCCAATGGTGGCATTGCCACTTTTAACAATAATATTGAAAAGAGCAATGAAGATTTCAAAAACGCTCCAAATAATTACGGTAAAGGCTTCCTTGGTATCTTAATCGGTGCTGTTGCCGGTACTGTTTTAACAGTCATTTTTGGCCTTTTAGGTTACATCACCTTCTTTGCCCCAGCCGTTTCCATTCTTTTTGGAACTTTCTTATATAAGAAATTCGGTGGAAAACGCAACTACATGATGATTGTGATGAGCTTTGTCACAACCTTAGTGTTCATCATCAGTGCTTTCTTTATCGTCTATATGATTACAGCGACCGCAATTTGTGTGGAAGCTGGTGTCGATAAAGCGGGCTTTGAAGCTTTCAAAACATGCATGGAATTATCCACTGACTTTGAAAGAATGTTCTATGTTGATATGGGCTTAAATGCCTTGTTCATTTTAGGTGCTGAAGGCTTTGCTACATACGGTTTAATTAAATCTATTAAAAGACCAAAAAGCGTGTAGTATACTAATAAATATGAACGCCAAGAACAAAAGGACCAGTGGTATTCTTATTGGAACAATTCTCATCGGAAGCATTCTTTTCACTGGTGCGGTATTATTGCCACTAATTATCAGCGACAAAACAATTGAACAAGAAACCAAAATTGGGTGTATTGTCATATATAGTTTCATCGCACTTTTGTTCACCATAGTTGGTATTTATTCCTTAGTCAAAGGCTTGACTGCTTATAAGTCTATGAGTCGTGGAAGAAAAAGAGGCTGTAAGATTGTCGATATTATCAATTCCAAAGTTAATTCCATGTATAAAGAAATTACCGTGGAATATCGTGGGGAATCTGGCGATAAACGTCGACATATCGTCCCAATTAACTTCGCCAGCGCTAGTAAACTAAAGGTTGGTCAAACCATTGAATGCTATGTCTTAAAGGATGATTGTTACGTTGATGTTGACCATCTCGTCATCTTACAAGAACCGGAAGAAATAGAATTTGAATAATTAATAAAGAATTGGTGCAAAATCACCAGTTCTTTTATTTTTCCGATATTTATTGAATTTATAGACAAAATATAGATAATTTAAAAGAGATGGCATAGCCATAAGTGAGGATTAAATATGAGAGTTAAAACACAAGGTATGGTTGGTATAGGTATTGCCTTCCTTATTATTGGTCTAGTAATCGCCTCAGTTGGTGGGTTTACTATCGCTTTTATGTTGAAAACTGTTTTTAGCAGTGGCTTTTCTGGTTTCCTTCCAATGTTTCTCATCCCATGTATTTTCTTCGCTTTAATAGCTGGAATAACAATTGCAGTGGGAGTCATTAACCTGGTTAAAGGCTTAAACGGCAGAAGAATACTCACTCACGGTCATAAGAGCTCATGTACGATTTTGGAAAAGTATTACACTCATGGCTATCAACACCATGCACGTATCACCCATTACATCATCGTTAAATATAAAGGTGACTCTGGTCAAGAGCATCACCTAAGAGTGCAACTTGATTATCGTAACTCCTATCGTTTAGAAAAAGGCATGGTCATTGAATGCTATGTTCTTGGAGAAGATGCTTACATCGATTTAAGACAAGAGGTACGCATCATCAGTGAAGAGGGTGTTAGCCACGACTTTAATGGTCCAATGTTCTTCTAAAAAAGGTGTCTGAATGACCCCTTTTATTTTCTCAATAAAGTTTTGAACGATTCTTATTGAATATTTATGTATTTTTATGTATATTGTTCACGAATGGAGGTAGTGTTATGTCATTAATTAGATGCCCAAAATGTAAAAAACCAATGTCTGATACTATTTCAGTTTGCCCTCACTGTGGTTATAACTTAACCGATAAGGATAAGATCGACGCTTATGGCGATGCGATTCTTAATCCTGTGGAAATGAAAGAAGTTGAACCAGTAGCAGTGGAAAAGGAAAAAGAGATTCCTGAATATCTTGAAAGTGAAGCCACGGTTAAAATTAACAATAAAACCTATGTAAACGGCCACTTAAGGGTTAATAAAGGTATGTTCTCTTTCAAAAGAGGAGAATCATATTGGACCCACACTAGATATTATTCTCCTGCGGATTGGGAAGATATTGTTAATATCAAAGCTATCGTCGGTTTTAGATCAATGAAAGTAAGAAACTGGGATTCATATTATGGTGCAGTCGATGCTTTAATCATCAAAACCAGAAGTGGCACAATCATCTATCTCACACCAGTGGACTATAAGAGATTTCAAGAATACCTTGAAGCAAACGATATTCCATATTTATCAGAAGAAGAACTCAACATCCCACAAGACAAGATTGGCTATTCAATCGATCATAATCAGAAAGTGGGTGTTATCTTCATCCTTATCTTCCTCGGTGCCATGGTGACAGTGTTCCTACTCGTAGGGCTTTTAGGCTCCATTAAATAGCGCTATTAACATAAACTCTGTTTTTTGCTAGACTAGTGCAAGAGATATTTTATGGACAATTTGCTCATTGCTCTGTTCGCTAATCCGTTTCTATTATTACTATTAATTAGCTGTTTCCCTTTATATATCAGTGGTTTCTGTCTCTTTTTTGGAGCATTATTCCCTGCTAATAAGAAAACTAGAGATATATGGCCAAAGAAAAGAAAACAGTCACTTATCTGGGGTGTAATCTTAATCATCCTAGCGATGATACCTTCCATTATTGTGACCGCTGTGCTTTTACACAATATAGGCGCTTAAATTCCAGCTTTTAGCTCGTTTTTTATTAAAGCACAAAAAAAGTCATAAAAAAATATATTTTATTTTGGATATATCATGTTATCTTTAACTTTTTTCTTTATGTTTTTATTAAAAACAAGTTATAATGGGACTAAATTGAGATTTGTTTGAACGCATCGTTACTTTTTTAAGGTGTGTTTAACAAACCTTAAAGAGAGAAAAGGAGTTATGATAATGAAAATCATGAAAGGATTTTTTCCTATCGCTGTCGTAGGTTTACTATTGTCTTTAGGTGCCTGCACAGGACCAAACGATGGGGGAAAGAGTGGTCAATCAACCACGTCATCAGTAGCACCGTTACCAAGAATTACTGTAAAAACTGCTGACGACAAAACATCACTAACACTTATTGTTGGTGAAACAGGTCAAGTGAAAGCTGACCAAGAAGGTGTCACATGGGCATCCACAAACGCTGCCGTTGCGACAGTTGAAAATGGCGTAGTTACAGCAGTGGCCCCAGGTTCTGCTAAGATTACCGCTAGCAAGGATGGTTTTAGAACTGGTGAATTAAACGTCACAGTTAATAGAAAACCTCCAATCGCAACATTACACTTTGAAGTCGCTGATCACTATTCCGCCGACGGCGAATGGACAAACAGCAATCGTGGCCCAGGTGAAACACCAATCTATGAAAAGAGCAGTGCCTCAGATGGTACATGCGTTGGCTACTTCGGTGATGGTGATAAAGAAACATTAACATTTACCAGTAGTGCGGCTATCAATGCCGAATTATTAATCACAATGGGTCATAATAGTTCTTATGAACCATTAAGTGAAATCATGTCCGCTAAACTCAATGACGCTGATATTGATTTAAGCAAAGTCAATTTCACATCTGATAGTGATGGTTCTGGTACCTATACATTTATCGGTGTTTCCTTTGGAAAATTTGATTTAGTCCAAGGCAATAACGTCTTAGAAATCTCTATGAAAGGTAATGCTCCTTACTTAGATGATTTATTAGTCTATTCCGATACCGCTGCCACAGTTGAAGCTGTCCCAGCAGCAGAAAAACCAGCTATTACTGTGCAAAACGATGAAACTGAATTAACAATTGAAGCGGAATCCACAGTCCAATTACGCGTTGATGTTGAAGGTGTTAAATATAGATCAAATAGTGAATCAGTTGCCACTGTTGATGAAAACACTGGTTTAGTTACTGGTGTTGCTAAAGGTAATACAGACATCGTCATTACAAAAGATGGCTACAAGACCACAAAAGCGCACATCATCGTTACTGAAAAGGTTGTTGCTGGTGAAATCAGAGCCCAAGCCGAAGATGGTACATGTAATGATGCTGCCATTGCAGAAGCTGATACACCAATCATCAAGAGAAGCACATCCACAGGTGAAACCTGTACAGCTCAATGGGCCGCTGAAGCAGTCTTAGTGATTAAGTTCAACGCTGCTAATGCTGGTTCCTATAAGATGTACTTAAACGGTAGAGCCGGCGGTCAATATGGTACAGCCAATATTGATAACTTAAAGGCCGTTATCGAAGTTAAAGTCAATAACGCTGCTGTTGCTATCGCTGATGACTTCGCCATCAGTGGTCGTACATTCACCGATTACTTATTAGGTGATGTCACCCTCAAAGCCGGTGAAAACACAATCGAAGTTAAAGCCATTGGTGAAGCTGATACAGCTCCAAACATTGACTTCTTCAAGTTCGTTCCAAACGCCTAATTAGTTGGTAACTAAAAAAATAAGTGGTATCCTCGGATGCCACTTTTTTAATACCCATATTTCTTTCTATTAAGAATTAAGAATATCGTTCCTAATCCCACGTTAATTAATTCTCCTGCGGTTAACGCCCACCATAAGGATTGATCACCGAATAGAATTGGGAATAAGAACGCAAAACCGATTTGGAAGATTAAAGTTCTACATAAAGAGATAATCGTCGAGACCGCTCCATTATTAAGCGCGGTAAAGAACGCAGAAGTAAACATTGAATAGCCTAAGGCTAAATAGGCAAAAGAATAGATAATAGCCGCTCGAATAATGAGATTAATAAGCTCTTGCTCGCCATGACCAAATAAATGAGCAAAAGGCACTGCAAGAGATAAAGAAAGAACAAACATCGCAATGCCTAAAACACCCATCGATGTCCAACTCTTCTTAAGAATGTTATGAAGTTCCTCTTTATTTTGCGCTCCATAGTTATAGCCAACTGGTGGAGCCATGCCAATGGAATAACCAATAAATATCGCCGCAAAGACAAATGAGATATACATGATGACACCATACGCGGAGACACCGTTCACACCATACGCTCTTAATAACTGTGCGTTATAAATAACACTCACTAAGTTCATCGCGATATTAGAAATAAATTCACTCATGCCGTTATAAATAGCCTGGAATAAGTCTTTAAAATCTAAACGTGTTTTACCTAATCTAATTGGTAAGTTTTTCTTAAATACAAAGTATAGTAGTGGTCCAATACCACCGACAACATAGCCTAAGATAGTGCCTAACGCTGCCCCTAAGATGCCCATCTTTAAAACAGCGATAAATAAAGCATCTAGAATGATATTGGTTAAGCCCGCTAAAAGAGTGAATAGGAAACCAGTTTTACCTTTCTCCGCCACCATAAAGAAGGTATGGAAGACATTCTGTAGCATGAATGCTATTTGACCTAGCATCATGAGTTGACCATATTGAACAGCGTATTCAATCATTGCTTCAGTGCTGTCCTGCGAGAAGTGGGCCATTAAATTAACAACCGGTCTAACAAGCAACGCTCCAACAACGGAGAAGATAAGGCCAAAGACCATCGTAGTGTAGACAATCAATGAGAATGTTTGATTAGCTTTTTCCTGTTTCTTTTCACCAAGATATTTAGATACTAAAGCGGTGCCACCTGTACCAAGCATGAAACCGATAGAACCGATAATCATGATAAATGGGAAGATGAGATTGACCGCGGCAAAAGCATCGTTATTCGCAAAGTTAGCGATGAATAAGCCATCTACGACAGAGTAAAGCGAAATAAAGACCATCAACATGATTGGGAAGATGGTGATTCTAGTGATCTTTTTAAATGTAAAATGTTCGCTAATACTGACAGGCATACGCAATATTATAGGCATATTTACGTAGGTGTGCTATGATTTTTCTAGATTACGCAGGAGTTTAATATGGCTTATCAAATTTTTACTGATACTTCTTCAGGCATGTCAAAAGCCTTAAGAAAGGAATACGGTATTGAATATTTCCGTATGGGTTTAAATGTCGCTGGCGAGGAAAAACATGGCGATTTAGATTACGAAGAATTCTCAAGAGAACAACTATATGAATGGGTCAAGGACCCAAATATCACAATCACAACTTCCCTTGTGACCGCACAAGAATTCACTGAAAAGTGTGAAAAGTATCTCGATAAAGGTATTGATATCCTTTATATCGCTTGTACTGATGCTTTAAGTGGCACTAGAGCGGTATTTGAATTAGTCAAAAGAGATTTAGAAGAAAAGTATCCAGATAGAACAATCCTCTCTATTAACTCCTGCCGCGCTGAAATGGCGTTAGGTTTAATGGTGGTGGAAGCCGCGAAGATGCAAAGAGAAGGTAAAGATATCAAGGAAGTCTACGAATATATCGAAGCCAATAAACAATACTTCCATCAAGTCGGTTCTATCGACACCCTTAAGTATTTAAAAGCCTATGGTAGAGTGAGTGGTGCCGCTGCTTTCTTTGCGGACACTCTTAATATCAAACCACTCATTATGGCGGACATCTATGGTAATAACTACACTTATAAAAAAGTACACGGCCCAATGAAGGCAATGGTGGAATGCTTTAACTATGTTAAAGAAAACATGGTTGAAGGTGTCACTGATGTCGTCTATTTAGGTGAGACCATGCCAGGGGATGCGAAAGCCTATTTGAAGAAACGCATTGAAGAAGAATTACATCTTAAAACTGAAGAATATATCATTAGCCCAATCGTCGGTGTTTGCTGTGGACCTGGCATGTATGGCTGTTGGTTCAAAGGTAAACTAGTTACCGAAAAAGGTGCGAAAAAGTAAGAATGTAACACTAGATATTGATAATAAATGCAATTCTTATATAAAATATACGAGTTGTAATTATTTGTTATGGATAAAAACCAACCTAAGGATAAGAAAAGTATTTCAATAAAAACCATCGGTTGGACTCTCGGCGGTTTTGGCATAGTTATCGTCGCGATGTTAATCGTTTCTTTATATATGCTTTCTTATCAGTTCACTAACGTGAAAAAGACTACACAAGATTATGTGAACTTAAAATTATCCGCGATGGATGTGCAATCTGCATCCGATTATTTAACTGATCAAGCTCGTTCTTTCGTCGTCACTGGCGATGATGAATATATCTTTAATTACATGGATGAAAGCTTTAACGCGAAAAGACGTGAAATCGCGTTAGATACTCTCCATAACAAACTCGGTGATATCAAAGCCTACCAAGACTTAAGCAAAGCGGTGGATTCTTCTGTGGCATTAATGAACACAGAATACTACGCGATGCGCTTAACCATCCAAGCCTTTGGTAATGACTATAATCCAGATAACTACAGCACTCTTGAAAAGAAGGGATACTGTGAATACATTCAAACATATGTCATGAGTGCCAATCTCACTAATGAAGATTTAGCCCTGACTATTGATGAACAAAAACAAAAGGCTATTGAATATGTCTATGGTGCAAACTATCAAAAGCAAAAGAATAACATCAGTAGTGCAATTGTTTCTTCAATCACTGAAATCGACAGTCTATTAGAAAGAAATGTTATTGAATCATCTGACCAATTAAATAGAGTCTTAATCGTTCAACAAATCTTTATCGCTGTACTCGTTGTCTTCTTTGCAATCGCTGTTATCTTCATTAGATATGGTTTATTAAAACCAATCAATATGGCGATTAATAAGATTTCTCGTAGAGAATCATTAGATGGTTCCCGTGGTTTAAGAGAATATAAATATTTAGTGTCCGCTTATAACGAAGCGAGAAATATCAGCATTGATAACGCTCAAAAGCTCACATACATTGCTGAACACGATAAGCTAACCGGTGTTCTTAACAGAACTGGCTATGATAGTGTGTATCGTGATTTAAATCTCGATAGAACAATCTTCATCCTCGTTGACCTTGATGATTTCAAGTCCGTAAACGATAGTTTTGGTCACAGTGTGGGTGATAAATTACTTAAACGTGTCAGTGACATTTTAACTAAGTTCTTCCCACATGACTTTGTCTGCCGTATTGGTGGTGATGAATTCGCCGTCTTAATCTTTGATTACAATGAAGATATTAGAAAAGACTTAATGCGTAAGTTCGACGCTATCGAAGAAGAAATCTCCACAGTCAGAGATAGTCTTCCAAGAGGCACAATCAGTGTTGGTATTGCCTTTGGCAATAAGAAAGATAATACCGATTCCCTCTACCGTAAAGCGGATAGAGCGATGTATCACATCAAAACCCACACCAAATGTGGTTATTGCTTCTACGATTCAATCAAAGAAGCCAACTAATTTTGATAAAATTTATCAATAGAATATAATGTAGTTGTATATAGGAGGTTTATATATGCGCAACTTATCAAAAACATTCTTAAAAGTTAACACAATTCTCTCATACGTCTTCATGGGCTTATTCATCTTAGGCGCCGTTATTTTCTTTGTTGTTGGTTCTCCATTAATCAGTCAACATTTTGAAGGTGAAGGTGCTGAAGCTGGTAAGATTGCCTATACAGTCGGTATGATGACTGGTGGTGTTCTCATGTTAGTCCTCGCTGTTATGGCGCTTCTTGCTGCTATCTTCTCTAGTAAAGCTAGAGTGGCGCAAACAAAAGGTGCTTTAGTGACAGCCCTTGTCTTCTCTTTATTATCCGGAACTTATTTCGGTGTGGCCGGTGCTGTTATTGGTTTAGTCCAAAACTTAAAAGAACAAAGAAGAGACAGAAGAAACAATATTGTCGACGCTCAATAAGTTTACAAAACATGCAAAATGCCAACGGATTAAGCCCGTTGGCTTTTTTGTTGGCAAATTGTCATGATATAATCAAGACATAAAGAAGGACATAAGTATGTATTTCGATAAATCAGATAAACAATTAGCCAATGGTGCTATTTATAGCATCGTGAGTGCGGTTATTTTTCTTGCCTTAGGCATTCTAATCATTATTGGTGGGCGCGCCATTGCTCCTAATCTAAGACTCGATCCATTAAGCTTTCTTTTCCTAGCGGCTCTTTGGTTTGCTACTTACATGATGGCGTTTTATATCACGATAGTGTCTATCGTCTGTGTGGTTTTTGGCTTTATTGCTAGAAAGAAACACAAAAGAAAATTCTATAAGATGTGTCATATCTTCAGTAGCATCTCTTTAAATCCTGTTTCAAAGAAGGGATGTAAAACGGGTATGGAAGCATTAGAAACTATGCCTGCTTAATGTGTTTTCTAGCAAATTCACCAAAACCAATGACAAATATCTCTACGTAAGTAGAAAAATCAACTTGATGCTTACCAATGAAGACGGTCTCAAAGATGACACCAAATTCATTGGTTTTCATTTTGTTATCCTTAAAACCATGCGAGTAGTAGAAGTTCTTTCTTTTAACTCTCTCTTCATAGTTAGGGTATTTAGGATCAAGCTCTTCAAAGCATAATAGGATTACATAATCAGGATATGACTTTTTGATATCCTCAATAATCTCTCCTCCATAGCCTTGATGACGATAAGATTCAGTGACCGCTAAAAAGAAGATATAGCAGACATCTTGATAGAAGCAAAGAAAGGTAAAACCAATAAAAGTATTATCAAGATAATAAGCGAATAGTTTATTCTCTTTCTTTTCCAATGATTTAAAGAAGTATTTAGTGGGTGGTCTTTCTTCAATCGGAAAAGCACTTTCTAATAAATTAGAAACATCATTCTTAATAGTGGATTCCCCTAAATACTCTCTTTTTTCTAACATATGTTTATTTTAAATGTATTCTCTTTCTTTAACACGTTATATTTGCCATAATGAGAGTGAAAGGGATATCTCTTAAAAGATACAAACAATACCATGAAACAATTAGTCGTTTATTTTTCTCGTGTTGGCGAAAATTCCGTCAACGGTCAAACTCAAGTTATTAAGAAAGGCTTTACAGAAATACTCGCGGAAAAGATTTCCACTGAGAAATCCGCTCCAATGTTTAAGATTGAACCAGTGGAACCATATCCATTCTCTTATGATGAATGCGTCAAACGTTCAAGAAGAGAAGATGAAACAGGTGAAAGAGTACCTTACTTACATCCACTTCCAAATCTTGATGAATATGATGTGATTTATTTAGGTTTCCCATGCTGGTGGAGAACATATCCACGAGTGGTGGCAACATTCATAAGAGACTATAAGTTCATCGGTAAAACTATCTATCCATTCTGCACAAATGAAGAAGGTTCTTTAGGTTTAGCGGAAATGGAATTGAAAGGTGCCGCTAAAGGTGCGGTCATTAAACCAGGCTTTGCCTGTAAAGGTAGTGAAGTTGATAGTATCGATGCTAAATTGAAAGAATGGTTGAACAAATAATATGAAGAAACTAATTGAAAAAGATATCTATTATATCGGTGTTAATGACCATCAAATCGATTTATTTGAAGGTCAATATATTGTCCCTAATGGGATGGCTTATAACTCCTATATCATCAAAGATGAGATGATTGCCATTATGGATACAGTGGACCAACACTTCACTGAAGAGTGGCTCAAGAACATCGCTAATGTTTTAGAAGGAGAAAAGCCAACATATTTAATCATCCAACACATGGAGCCAGATCACTCCGCGAACATTATTAATTTTTTAAAGAAATATCCTGATACATACGTCGTTGGTAACGCTAAAACGTTTAAGATGATGGAACAATTCTTCCATGAAGAGATTCCTCATAAAGTAGTGGTCAATGATGGTGATTCATTAAACCTTGGTCAACATGTCTTAAACTTTGTCTTTGCCCCAATGGTGCACTGGCCAGAAGTTATGTTCACATATGATAGCACCGCGAAAGTCTTATTCAGCGCGGATGCCTTTGGTAAATTCGGTGCTCTTGATGTTGAAGAAGAATGGGACTGCGAAGCTCGTAGATACTATTTTGGTATCGTTGGGAAATATGGCGCGCAAGTGCAAGTAGTGCTTAAGAAAGCCGCGACTTTAGATATCAAAACTATCTGCCCATTGCATGGACCAATCTTAAGTGGTGATTTATCACATTATTTAAAGCAATATGACACTTGGTCATCATATCAAGCAGAAACTGATGGTGTCGCTATTTTCTATACAAGTGTCTATGGTCACACAAAAGAAGCAGTGGAACTATTAAAAGAAAAACTTGAAGCTAATGGCACACCTAAGATTGCTATTGCTGATTTAGCAAGAGAAGATATGGCGGAAGCCGTGGAAGATGCTTTTAGATATTCAAAGATTGTCTTAGCCACAACCACATATAACGCTGGCATCTTTCCATTCATGGAAACATTTATCGCTCACCTAGTGGAACGTAATTTCCAAAATAAGAAAGTAGCCTTTATTGAAAATGGTTCATGGGCGCCACTCGCAGCTAAAGTCATGAAAGATAAGCTTGCTAACTGCAAGAATCTCACTCTTATTGAACCAACTGTCAAAATCCTTTCAGCGATGAATGATGAGACTAAAGAGCAGATTAACCTTCTCGCGGACGCTCTTAGTAGTGACTATAAAGCTCTTAAAGAATTAAAGGAAGAAAAGCAACCAGAACTAGATCCAAAAGCCTTATTTAAGATTGGCTATGGTTTATACGTTGTCACTTCTAAAGATGATAAGAAAGATAATGGTTGTATTGTTAATACAGTCACACAGTTAACGGATACGCCTCTACGTGTTGCAGTCAATATTAATAAACTTAACTATTCGCATGATTTAATTAAAAAGAGTGGTGTCCTTAACGTTAACTGCTTAAATAACGAAGCTCCATTTAGTGTTTTCCAAAAATATGGCTTTGCTTCCGGTAAAGACACGGATAAGTTCGCTGGTGAAGAAGTCGTTAGAAGTGAAAACGGCTTAGTGGTGCTTTCTAATTACATTAATGCTTTTATTTCACTGAAAGTGGATAACTATGTCGACTTAGGAACTCATGGTATGTTCATCTGTTCTGTGACTGAAAGTAAGACCATCAACAATATCGAAACCATGACATATAACTACTATCAGGCTAATGTAAAACCAAAGCCAAATACTGAAAAGAAGAAAGGCTATGTCTGTAAGGTCTGTGGTTATGTGCATGAAGGCGACTTACCTGATGATTTCATCTGTCCATTATGTAAGCATGGTGTGGCAGATTTTGAAGAAATAAAATAAAGGAGATATATATGAAGTACGTTTGTCAAGCTTGTGGCTTCGTCTATGATGAAGAATTAGGCGATCCAGATAGAGGTATCGCTCCAGGCACAAAGTTCGAAGACTTACCAGAAGATTACACCTGTGCATGGTGTGGCGCTGGTAAAGATATGTTCGCTGCACAATAATGAATTAAAAGCCTATGTTCCTAGAAGCGGGTAACTAGGCTTTTTTATATAAAAAAACCTCACAAAATAACAATTAACCTAAATTTTTTTAAAAAACACGCTTTCTATCTCTTGAAATAGAAATAATATTTAGATAATATAGATTTATCAATGTTGATAAGCAATCAACTAAACAATTTATAATTGTGAATCATGTGCTTTTAGCACGGAAAGGAATTTTTTATGAAACACAACAAATTGTTTGCGATGCTTGCTGTGGCCGCTGCTTTAGCAGTTGCAGGTTGTACAGGCCCAGGTAGTTCATCTACCTCCGTCCACAAACATACCGCTGCTCCAGATGCGCCATGGAAGTATGACAACAATAATCACTGGAAAGATTGTGAAGCTAACGACGGTGGTAAAGCCGAAAACGCTAAGCACGCATTCGGTGATCCAACCGATGTAGTTCCAGCTACATGTACAGCAGAAGGCTCCCAAAA
Organism: Bacilli bacterium; assembly: GCA_045116995.1. Classification (GTDB taxonomy): domain Bacteria; phylum Bacillota_I; class Bacilli_A; order RFN20; family CAG-826; genus RUG14515. Next base: position 5,948 of record JBGUMU010000048.1, on the reverse strand, counting down.
AGTCAAATGTACAGTTTGTGGTGCGGAAGTCACACAAACACTCCAAAAGATTGACCACACATGGGGTGAATGGGAAACCGTTACAGCCGCTACATGTACAGAAGCTGGCTCAAGAAAACACACATGTTCCGTCTGTCAAACAGAAGAAACAGAAACAGTTCAAGCCACTGGTCACCAATGGGGTGAATGGGAAACCATTAAAGAAGCCGATTGTGAAAACGATGGCTCCAGAAAACACACATGTACAGTCTGTGGTGTTGAAGAATCTGAAGTCGTTGAAAAATTAGGTCACCAACTCAAAGCTATTGGTGGTGAACAACAAGCTCCAGAAGGTGAAGCAACAGTCCGTTTATATGAATGTGAACGTTGCCACATCACATACTTAGGCTTCTCAGCTGATGAACCAAGTGCTGCCTCAAAACCACACTTAATGAAGGGTGATAATGATGGTATGAGATTCTTCGGTCGTCCAATCGGTAACGCTATGGCTTTAACAGCCGATGGTACATCCGTTAACCAACAAAATAACGAATGTGTCTATTGCTCTACTGAAACAGGTGACTTCTTCGAATATGTCTTCACATTAAACGAAGAACAAGCTGCTACATTAGCGACTGCTAGATTATACTGCGATGCCAGACCAGCCAACTACTTAAGTGGTGACTTCTGGGCATACAACGCCAGTGCTGATGACTGGACCCCAGGTTACTACATTGATGGTGCCGACGATCACGTCCAACATAATGAAGATGGTACTGTCATGATGGTCAAAGACCACGCTCAAGCAACCAAAAACGAAGATGGCTCCTGGACCGAAGGTGCTCAACTTGAAACAGAAGTCAAGATGGGTGCTCGTATTGAAGACTACAGATACATCCTTTACGTCGATGATCAACCAGTTGATTTCGATAAAGATACATCTGTCCCAGTTAAGGGTAGTCAACAAAATATGACCAGAGCTGAATACGTCTTACCATACACATTCAACTTACACAAAGGTCAAAATAAGATTTCCTTACGTATGGCTGGTGGTTACAGATCCGAATTCTATAACTTCATCTTCAGACCATATGTTGAACCAACCCAAATCACTATTAACCAAGACAAAGTTGAAATGAAAGTTGGTGAAACAGCTCAAATTACAAGTACATTTACAGAATTAAAATACGCTTCTGCTAACGCTCAAATCGCTTCCGTCGATGCGAATGGTGTTATTACTGGCGTCAAAGCTGGTGAAACAACAATCACCGTTTCCAAAGATGGTAACTTCAAACCTGCTAAGCTTCCAGTTAAGATCAACGAAAAAGATGGTATTTACCAAGTTGAAGTTGAAACTGGTACATCCAGCAAAGGCGAAGATGGTGCAAATCAAATTACATTCAGAAACGCTTCTGGTGGCCATAATTCTACAGATGCATTCCCAAAAGATGCTGTCTTATCAGTTTCTTTCGATGTCGCAGAAGCTGGCACTTACGCAATGAAGATTGATGCTAGAAAGAATCGTTCTGGTGTAGGTGAGGATTTCGATGGCAAATTTACTTCAGCATTTGAGATGAAACTCAACGATGCCGCTCTTGAATCAGAAGCTGCTGTTAGTGGAACTTCATGGGCTGATATCTTAATTGGTGACGTTAACCTCAAAGCTGGTGCAAACACACTCACATTCAAGGCTCTTCGTGAAGACAACCCAATCAACCTTGACTATGTCAGATTTGAAAAAGGCGAATCTGTTCCAGTACACGTCCACGAATTCGCTAACGAACAAGACGTCGCCGCTAAGGGCGAAGGTTATGTTGGTTACAAAGTCGGTACCTGCGCAGCTGACAACGCAAAACAAATCAAGATTGCTGCTTTAGATGGTACATTCGCTTCTGGTTCTTCCAACAAGGCTGGAACATTAGACGGCTACATGAAATTAAACGGCAATGGCAATTCCATTTCCTACAAGTTTGATTGGGCCGGCGAAGCCAAAACAGCTAAGATTTACCAATATGGCTTTATGGATAACTTCAGCTCCAATGGTGACAGAACATATACATCTAAGAACAATGGTTCTTTAGGTGCAAATGGTTGTAACTTTGGTGTCAATTTCAATAACCAAGAAGTCGAAATCACTGACGAAGTTAAAGCTATCACTTATAGCCAATTCTTCGAAGGTGCTACAGTTTCCCCAGGTGGAAGCGGTAACTCCAACCTTGCTGCATGTATCATTGGTGAAGTCGCATTAGCGAACGGTGATAACACATTCACATTCACAAGATATAACAGCTTCAATCTTGCAATTAGCTACTTCTTAATCGTTATTGAATAATTGATTAGGTACTCTTAAAAAATAAGGTGGTGTCTTATAGGCACCGCCTTTTTTCTTTGTTTAAAAAGCAAATCGCTATCTTTATTAAATCCTTATTTATATAATAAGAACATGTTTAGAAGATTTATCCATTATTATAAGAATCATAAGCTCATCCTCTTTCTAGATATGACTGCGGCTTTTCTTATTGCTATTACAGGCGTAGCGTATCCAGTTATCTCTAGAATGATGCTTAATGAATGGATTCCGAATAATAATCTTAATCTCATCATTATCGGTGGTGTTTCTCTAGTGGGTGTCTACCTTATTAGAATGGGTCTTCGCTACTTCGTGCAGTATTACGGGCACGTCATGGGCGTGCATATGCAAGGGGAAATGCGCACTGATTTATTCAATAAATTACAAACCTTACCTTACTCATACTTTGATAATCATGAAACAGGCGTCATTATGTCGACGATGACCAACGATTTGTTCGATATTAGTGAGTTAGCCCATCATGGTCCAGAAAACCTCTTTATCGCCTCGTTTACCGCGATAGGGGCTATTACTTACTTAATGATTATTGATTGGATTCTTGGTTTAATCCTTTTAGGAGTTATTCCAATCCTCTTCTTATTAACTTGGGTGTTCCGTAGAAAATTTAGAACCGATATGCGTAACTCCAAGAAAGCCGTTGCTGCGATTAACGCTAGATTAGAAAGTTCTATTTCTGGTGTGAGAGTCACTAAAGCCTTCACCAATGAAGAAATTGAAAGAGAAAGATTTGAAGAAACAAACAAAGAATACATTCAAGCAAGAACAAATGTATTTGCTTCCATGGGCAAATACTTTGCTATTTCGCAGTTCATCACTGATTTCTTTAACGTCTTAGTCTTAGTGTTAGGTGGTATTTTCCTTTATAAAGGAATCGGTGGTTTTAACTATGGTGATTACAGTGCTTTTATCATTTCCGTTAGTTTATTTATTAATCCAATCAACCAATTAATTATGTTCATGGAGCAATTTGAAAGTGCTTCCGCAGGCTTTGCTAGATTCATCGCTTTAATCGATGAAAGAAGTGAAACAATCTATAACGGTGAAAGTGAATTCGCTAGTGTCGAAGGTGATTTAATCTTTGATCACGTTAGTTTCCATTATCAAGAAAATAACGAAGTATTAGATGATGTTTCTTTCCATTTAGAAGCGGGTAAAACTCTCGCTTTAGTGGGTCCTTCTGGTGGTGGTAAGACCACAATATGTCACCTCATTCCAAGATTCTATTTCTTAGAAGAAGGCCATATTTATATCGACAAAGTCGATATCAGTGACTATACCCTCCGTTCTTTAAGAGAAAAGATTGGTATCGTTCAACAAGATGTGTTTCTCTTTGGCGGGACGATTAAAAATAACATTTTATACGGTCGTCCTAACGCCACCGATGAAGAAGTTATGGAAGCCGCAAGAAGAGCAAATATCCTTGATTTTATTAACTCCTTACCAAATGGCTGGGATACTGAAATTGGCGAACGCGGTGTCCGTCTCAGTGGTGGTCAAAAGCAAAGATTGTCTATCGCTCGTTTATTCTTAAAGAACCCACCAATTCTTATTTTAGATGAGGCCACAAGCGCTTTAGATAACACAACCGAAATGCTCATTCAAAGATCGTTGCAAGAACTCGCTAAAGGGAGAACTTGTTTAATCGTTGCTCATAGATTATCCACGATTAAAAACGCCGATGAAATCGCCGTGGTTTCCAAAGGAAAAATCATGGAAAAAGGCACCCATGATGAACTCATGAAACTAAACGGAATTTATTCTGATTTATATCGTTTACAGTTTAAAAATAGCGATGAAGAATTCACCGCTAATATTGATATTAATTAAAGTATTTTCGCCTTATATAAAGTTAAGATTGAAAGAAGTTTAGAATCAACGACTTTACCTTCTTTAATCATGGTTTCGATTTGTTCCATAGTGAGGAACATAATATCGATAAATTCATCGCTATCTAAATGTCTTTCTTCTTTCACTGATTTAGGGCAGTAATAAAGATGAATAACTTCGTTAGAATAACCACATGTTGGGATCATGTCACCTAAATGAATCATCTCTAATGGGCGATAGCCTGTCTCTTCGAGACATTCTCTTTTCGCGGCCTCTAATGGTTCTTCACCTATTTCAAGTTTACCCGCTGGTAATTCATATAATTCTTCATCAAAAGCGTAACGGTATTGTTTTTCGATGATAAATTTATCATCAACTTTAATTAAGATACCAACGCCACCGTGGTGAGAAACAACTTCTCTAAGAGATTTTTCACCATTAGGGCATAAGACTTCATCTTTTCTTAAAGAGATGACTCTACCTTCGTATATTTGTTCTGATTTTAATGTTTTTTCTTTTTTATCCATGCTATTACTATACACTTTTTTATCGTGTTATTTGCATTAAATGATTTTATTAAATAAAATAAACCCGATAGAAAGAAGGTATTCTTTATGGAACCAATTAAAAAAACTTATTTAGAAAAAGAATTAAATAACTACAAAAAAGACGATAAGAACACAATTATCCGTCATGCTTTAGTGAAAAATTCTTTATACACTGTGGCTGCTAGCCAAGATGAAATCAAAGAAATGGATTTTAACTTTGACATCAACATCAAAACATTACCTGCCGCTAATCAAAAGGCTTCTGGTAGATGCTGGTTATTTGCCGCTACTAACGTTTGTAGAGAAGTCATTGCTAAGAAACTTAACTTAGCCAACTTCGAATTATCTCAAAGCTATTTAGCGTTCTATGACCGTTTAGAAAAATCCAACTACTTATTAGAAGCTGTTATCGAATTAATCGATAAGGACTATGATGATCGTACCTTAGCGTTCCTTCTCCAAAACGGTGTTGGTGATGGTGGTCAATGGGATATGTTTGTCTCATTAGCCAATAAATATGGCTTATGTCCAAAGAACGTTTATCCAGAAACAAATACCAGTAGTGCTACTAGAGAAACCGCTCAATTAATTAACTTCTCTATTAGAAAATTCGCTAGTGACGCTAAAGCATTATATAACGCAAAAGGTTTAGACGCTGTTAGAAAAGAAAAAGAAGAAGTCTTAAATAAGATTTACTTCTTATTAGTCAGTGCTTATGGCTTACCACCAGAAAAATTCGACTTCGAATATACTGATAAAGATGGTAACTACCATATTGAAAAAGGCTTTGATTCCTTATCTTTCAAAGAAAAGTATCTTGGTGATTCATTAAATGACTACGTCTCATTAATCAACGCTCCTACAAAGGATAAAGCCTTTGGTAAAACATATACCATCCAATACTTAGGCAATGTCGTGGGTGGTAAACAAGTCACACACTTAAATGTCACCATGGACAGAATGAAAGAACTCATCTTAAAGCAATTAAAAGATGACAGAATCGTTTGGTTCGGTAGTGATGTCGGTTTCTATAGAGAAAACGAAGAAGGTGTCTGGGATGATACAAGATTTGACCTTAATACACCTTTCGGTTTAGACCTTAAGATGAATAAAGGCGAATCTTTAGATTACCATGCTTCTCAAATGAACCATGCGATGTGTATCACCGGTGTTTCCTTCAAAGAAGGAATTCCAAGCAAATGGAAGATTGAAAACTCCTGGGG
>JBGUMU010000047.1:0-8656 GCA_045116995.1 Bacilli bacterium | reverse complement strand
TTGGCTGCTTATTAATTTGGAACCCATTAACATCTATTGGTATTTTAGGAACCTTGTTCTTAGGCTTCTATTTTGCGATTAAGGGGGCCGCTAATTTTGGTCAAAGACGTTTCCCAGAAGGTGATGAAGTCAACTACTTAACATTTGTTATTTCCTTAACAATGGTCTGTATTTCTATCTTTAACCAACGTATTTCTGAGGCTAATAAAGATGAAGCCTTAGAAGAGTTAGCCACTAAAGATAAGATTACCGGTTTATTATCATTTGAATATTTCATTCTTCAAGCCAAAGAAAGAACAGAAAAAGAAGACCTCGGTAATGGTAAAGGTGTCTATCTCTTCTTTAATATCACAAGCTTTAAGATTTATAACGATAAAAAAGGTTTCGGTGAGGGTAATATCTTCTTAAGAGAAACCGGTGAAATATTAAGCGAAGTCTTTGCTGACGCTTTAATCACTCGTCAAGCTGATGACCACTTTGTGGTCTTCACTAGAAATGACGACACTCTCGCGGATAAAATCAGCAAAGTAAATGAAATGGTGGACGCCAAAGATCCAGAAGTAAGACTTGGCATTAAAGCGGGTGCTTACAGCACAACTATCCCAAACGAAAAACCACGTATCTGTGTGGAAAAAGCACGCTACGCCTACTATGGCTTAAAGAGTGTTAAAGGTCCGGCCCTCTTCCAATATTATGATGAAGAGATGCATGATAACTTCTTGATGACACAGTACATCGTTACCCATATCGATGAAGCTATTAATAACGGTTATATCAAACCATACTATCAACCAGTGGTCTGGTCTAAAGGTAGAACACTATGTGGTGTTGAAGCTTTAGCGAGGTGGATTGATCCTCGTTATGGTTTCCTCTCTCCTGGTAAATTTATTCCAGCCTTAGAAAACGCTCAACAAGTTTATAAACTTGATAAAGAAATCTTAAGACTAGTCTGTCAAGATATCCGTCATAATCTCGACACTGGTTTACCAGTCCTTCCAGTCTCTATTAACTTCTCCAGAGCGGACTTTGGTGTTATCGATATTGTTGAAGTCGTGGAATCAATCGTTGAAGAATATCAAATCCCACATGAATTACTTCACGTGGAAATCACTGAAAGTGCTTTAACAAACGAAATTGATACATTAAAGAACACAATTAATCGCTTACATGAAAAAGGCTTTGCGACTTGGCTTGATGACTTCGGTAGTGGTTATTCTTCCTTTAATGTCTTGAAAGACTTTGACTTCGATGTCTTAAAACTTGATATGGCTTTCTTAACTGGATTCAATGGTAATGAAAAGGCCAAAGCCTTAATTAGATCAGTCATCTCTATGGCGGAACAAATTGGCATGAAGACCTTATGTGAAGGCGTTGAAACAAGTGAACAAGCGGCCTTCTTAGAAGAAGCTAGCTGTGGACGTCTTCAAGGCTATCTATATGGTAAGCCTCTTTCCTATGACGAATTATTAGGAAAGATTCAACAAGGTGAATATAGCGTCGCTAAAGAATTGATTAACTAAAAAACGAGCAATAAGCTCGTCTTTTATTTTAGAGGAATCAGTCCTCTTTTTTATTTATTTCTTCTAGGGCTTTTTTCTTTCGAATAGCTTTAGGAACCACGATTGCGGCAACACCACAACCAACAGCAACGGTGAGGACGGAAATACCCGCGATAATTTCTATTCTGCTCATTAAGTTTTCATGGTTTTCAATATCGGCCCAGGTTTTTTCGTGTGTGATAGGATCTTCATAACTGGTGGAAAAGAAACGGAAATTTTTAACCACTAGTTTATTGACATCGATGATGCTTTTACCCTTAGCGATTAATCCATTACCGGTAACCATAAATGAATAGGCTTTCCCATCATATTCGGCTTCAACGACAGTAATAACATGATGTCTACTCGATTCATTTTCATAAATATCTAGAAATAAGTAGAGATCTAAATCTTCATTATAATCAACTTGATAAGAGGAAACGTGAGCGATAGTCTCACTACCCAAACAATAAGTACTGATATCAAGTTCATCACCAACCGAACGATCTAAAACATCTTTATATGTATAAGTCGCTGTTTCACCTGGTCCTAACACTTGATTAGTGAAGAATATATCATCGAGCGCGCCATAACATGAGCCAGTGTAACCGCCATCATCTTCATGAATGGTAAAGCAAATATCCGCGCTACCATCATATGTCACGTAGCCGTCGCCATCGTTATAAACTTCAATACGGTTTAAGCCTGAATCATCGATATTTACTTCACTAACTTTCGCTGTAACCTTATCATAGCCATAAATAATCATGTTTTCTGGTCGATGAGTAGCCGCCATTAGAAGTGGGGCAATACCAATAATTGTTAGTAATAAACGAGTCTTTTTCATCTTGGCTATTATAACCCATAAAAGATAATTATTCCATCTATAGATGAAATATACTAAAATGGTTTTGCGTTAAAAATATATTTGTATCTTTAAAAGAGAAAGGAATTATTTGCTATGCAACAAGTAAGTATTAGAAATAAGTGGATCTCTTTAAGAGGTGGTTCCACAGTTAAGGACATGGAAGAAAGAGATGTCTTTTATGTTAAAGGCAAATTCTGGACAGTCACCAGAAAGAAATTCGTCCAAGATATGCAAGGTAACTTGCTCTATACAGTCAGAAATAAATTCTGGACTTTCTTTGTTAGAAAAGCCATGGTCTATGATAAAGATGGTAATCAAGTAGCTTTCATTAGAAAGAAATTCTGGTCTGTTCATGACCGTTATTTCATTCAATCTGATTTAGGTCAATTAGAAATTACTGGAAATATTTTAGGATTCGATTATCATATTATCCTTGACGGTAAAGAAATCGGACATGTTGCAAGGAAGATTTCTTTAAGAGATTCATTCGTCTTAACTTTAGAAGATGGTTACGATTTACCATTCTTCGTGGCCTTCGTGATTGCGATTGATAACATCACAGACCAAAGAAACCAAGACGCTTCAAGTAGTTATTAGTAATGGCAAGAGTAAAACGTTATTGTGGTAGCTATATCCTCGAAATAGAAGGGGATAAAATTAAGGAATACTGCGGCCGATATTTATATCAAATCGGTAATGGTAAAGTGCAACAATACTGTGGACCTTATCTATACAATATCAGCAGTGATAAAATCCAACGTTATTGTGGTTCCTATCTTTTAGAATTTGATGGTAAAAGAGTTAAACGCTACTGCGGTAACTATATTGCCGAAGTTGAAGGAAATAGAATCAAGCAATACTGTGGTCCATATCTCTATGAGATAGAGGGCTTTGTCAGCAATGAGCAAATGATGGCGTTAATCGCTATCCTATTTGCCTAAAGGAATTATTATGAACAAATACATGAGAATGGCTATTAACGAAGCCAGAAAAGGCATTAGAAACGGACATGGTGGTCCTTTCGGTGCTGTTATCGTTAAAGATGGTGTGGTCGTAGGTAAAGGCCATAACCAAGTCGTTAAGAATAACGATCCAACTTGCCATGGTGAAATCATGGCTATTCATAAAGCCTGTAAGAAATTAGGGACATTTGATTTAAGTGGTTGTGAACTATATACCACTGGTGAACCATGCCCAATGTGCATGTCTGCGATTTTATGGGCCAACATTGAAAAAGTCTATTATGGTTGCAATATCTTAGATACTGAAGACATTGGCTTCAGAGATAAGAAGTTCTATGAAATGCAACAAATTGATGCAAGAAAAGCCTTCGTCCATGAATTAGATAGAAAACAATGTCTTAAACTTTATGGCGAATATAAACGCATCACAGATAAGGTCAATTATTAATGAATAACTTTTTTAGTGATTTAGGAAGAGGCATCAAAAGCGTCTTTAAAGGACCAGCCTCTAAAGAAAACCTTTTTAATATCGATAATCGTGTGCCATTAAAGAACGCGATTCCTTTTGGTATCCAACATGTTCTTGCCATGTTTGCGGCGAACATCACTCCAATTATTATCGTCTTTTCTGTCCTTGGTTTATTAGGCACTGACTTCGCTATTTATTCGATGCTCGGCGCTTTATTTATGGCCGGGGTTGGCACAATTATCCAATTGTTCATTGGTGCGAGATTACCAATAGTCATTGGTACATCTTTCACTTTTGTCCCTATTTTTATTACTATTGGTCTAAGCGCTGGTGGTGGTGAAAACGCCTACTATACCATCATGGGGTCAATTATCGTTGGTGGTCTTTTTGCTACGATCTTCTCCCTCTTTTATAGATGGTGGGGCAAACTCATCAAACCAATCGTTCCGGCGATTGTCGTATTAGGCATTGGTTTATCATTATTAGCTAGTGGGGCAAATAGCTTCTTTGGCGGAACATCTGTCATCTCCGAAATCATCGAAACAGGTCATACTGCTTCAGGAGTGCCATATTACTGTTATATCATTGTTGCTTTGGTGACAATCGTCGCGGCATTATTATGGTCATTATTAATCAAAGGTGTTTGGAAAAACATCAACATTATTGTCGGTATTGCAGTTGGCTATATCGTCAGTTGCTGTATTCCTGGTATGGTTGATTTCTCAGGTTTAGTCATTAATACAAACCAATTAGTTGGCTCACATGGTATCTTTGATTTCCCACATTTCCTCAATATCACAAAACTACAATTTGCACCTGTTCCATGCATCCTTACATCTGTGTGCTTTATCTGTGCGATTATTGAAGCCATTGGTGACACAACCGCTTTAGCGGTCTCTGGTTTAAATAGAAACCCAACTCCTCGTGAATTAGGTGGCGCTTTAGCCTTTGATGGCCTTAACTCCACAGTGGGTGCCTTATTTGGTGCTTTACCATTAACCACCTTCTCACAAAACGTTGGTATTGTCGCTCAAACTAAAGTGGTTAATCGTTTTACAATTTTCATTGGCGCGACGTTCTTATTAATCGCTAGCTTCTTCCCACCAATCGCTAACTTCATCTATTCCATTCCTGATGTCGTTATCGGTGGCACAATGGTTATCTTATTTGGTTCCATTGCCGTTATTGGTATGAAATCCATTTCTGAAATTGGCTGGAGTGATAAAAACATCTTAATTACCGCCATTAGTGTTTGCCTTGGCTTTGGTATTACCATCGCTAATGTGACATTATCTAGTGGCAACATCGCAGCTTCTTTAGATCTCTTTAAGAAGCTAGGTGTTGATTGGCTTGGTGACTTATTAAGTAACAATGTCTTAAATATGTTCATCTTAGCGTTCATCCTTTCTTGGGCATTACCGGAAGATATGCATATCTCCTTATTCCATAAGAAGGAAAAGAAACAAGAAAACTAAGTAAATAAAACGGACTAGGGCGACCTAGTCCTTTATTGTAGTTTGTAACACTAAGTGTTATGATTTTGCATATGAAAATTGGAATTATCGGTGCGGGTGCATCAGGTGTCTATTTAGCGATTAGGCTTAAGGAAAAAAATCCTTCTTTTGATATCACTCTTATTGAAAGAAATGATAAAGCCTTAAAGAAAGTTTTAGTCACCGGTAATGGTAGATGTAACTACGCTAATATTGGTGATTTAACTGTTAAATACAATAACTGCCTCGCTAATAAACTTCTTAAAGAATTCAAACCACAAGATTTAGTGGCCCAATTTGACAAGTACGGCATCCATCCAACATATTTAGATGAATTAGTCTTCCCAACCTCTATGAGCGCTCAAACGGTCGTTTTGATGCTAAATAAGAAGATTGAAGAACTAGGTATTAAAGTCAAACTCAATGAAAGCGTTAGCGATTATCAAAAGAAAGATAATAAGTTCTACGTTAAAACCAACGAGAATGAATATATCTTTGATAAGTTAGTAATTTCTGCTGGTGGAAAGTCCTATCCACAGTTAGGCACTGATGGCACAATGCTAGATATCTTAAAGAAGAAAGGCTATAAGATTGAAACCTTATCTCCTTCTTTAAGTCCAATTAAAACTAAAGAGAATACAAAGAGAATCTCTGGTCAAAGAGCTAAAGCTAAAGTCTCTTTAACTAAAGATAACAAAGTTATATATGAAGAAGACGGTGAAGTCTTATTTAAGGATGATGGCTTAAGTGGCATCGTCATCTTAAATATGTCTTCTTATATCAATCGTCTAAATGATCAAAAAGGCCTTAAGTTAGTTTTAGATTTAGCCCCTAATTCCAAGGCTATTAAACAAAATCAATATTACGAATATGTCGCCCCTAAAATCGCTGAGTACTTAGTCTCTAACGATTTAGACATCCATCGTTTATCTTTTACTTTTAAAGATTTCTACGATTATAAAATCGCGGAAGTCAGTCATGGTGGTCTTTCCTTATCTGAAATAAATGATTCTTTAGAATCAAAGAAAGAAAAAGGACTATTCTTCACTGGAGAAGTACTTGATATTGACGGTATGTGTGGTGGCTATAATTTAATGTTTGCATTCGCATCCGCTGAAAAAGTGAGTAAAGCTCTAGGAGAGTAGTATGTATCAAAAAGAATTTATTATTTCCAATAACGATGTCGATTATCGTTTCACCTTAAAACCCGCTAATCTATATCGTTTATTTCAAGATGTAGCGCTTAAGGCTACTGAAGAAGTTGGCTCCGATTCCATCTCTTTATCCAAACGTGGTATTGACTGGGTCATTACTAGAATGGATGTCGAAATCACTCGTTTACCAAGCTGTAATGAAAAGGTCACGGTTTGCACATATCCAGGAAAAGATATGGCGATGTTATATCCTCGTTTCTTCTATATCATGGATGAAAACAAGAATGTCATCGTAAAAGCGGCTTCTATTTGGGCATTAATCGACGCTAAGGCTAGAAAGGTCATCGTTGATAGAGATGTCATCAGAACACTCCCGCCTGAAACAAGTGAATATGAATTACCATTACCAGGTAAAATCGTCTCAGAGTGTGACAAACAGCACATAGAAACAAGAAAAATCCATTATAGTGACTTAGACTTTAACTGCCACATGAACAATGTCCGTTATGTCGAACTCTTAATGGATACTCATGACTTTGAATTCTATAAAACACATCGACCAAGTTTCATCTCTCTTAATTACATGAAAGAGATTAAAGAAGGTGAAACCGTTGAAGTCTATAGTGATAGAAACAATCCAGAAACCATTGAAGTTAAAGTCGATGGTGGAACTTCCTTCTTAGGAAAAGTTACCTTCATAGAACAATAAAAAATAGAGCCAAAATCGGCTCTATTTTTGTTATTTAATTGGTTATCCTACTTTAAGACAACCTTATGGAAGGCTTTTTTGCCTTTCTTAATCTTGATTGGTTCCGCTAAATCTGCCTTAGTAATTCTTAAGTTCACATCACTAACTTTATTACCATTAAGGGAGATACCACCTTGATCAATAAGTCTTCTAGCTTCACCCTTAGAAGCGGCTAATTTAGTTAAAACTAATAAGTCTAATAAACCGATATCGTTTTCAAGTTCGATTTCAGTGGTTGGCATATTAGCATCATCACCTTCACCAGAGAATAAAGCACGTGCAGCTTCTAATGCTTTTCTAGCTTCTTCTTCACCATGCACTAGCTTAGTGATTTCGAAGGCTAAGATTTCTTTCTTTTCGTTGATTCTTTCACCTGGCCAGTTAGCCATTTCTTCAATTTGTTCAATTGGTAAGAAAGTAATCATCTTTAAGCATTTATCGACATCAGCGTCGTTAACATTTCTCCAGTATTGGAAGAACTCATATGGCGATGTTTTATCTTTATCTAACCAAAGAGCACCGTTAACGGATTTACCCATTTTCTTACCTTCGCTATTAGTTAATAGTGGAATGGTTAAAGCAAAAGCATCTTTACCAGTTTTCTTTCTGATAAGTTCTGTACCAGCGAGCATATTGCTCCATTGGTCATCGCCACCAAATTCCATATTACAGCCATAGTGTTCATGTAAGTAATAGAAGTCATAAGACTGCATAATCATATAGTTGAATTCAAGGAATGTAAGACCTTTTTCCATTCTTTGTTTATAGCATTCTGCGGCTAACATTTTATTAACGGAAAAACACGCACCAACATCTCTTAAAAGTTCAACGTATTTTAACCCTTTTAGCCAATCAGCGTTGTTAACACAAATGGCCTTATCTTCACCAAATTCAATAAAGCGACCAATTTGTTCTTTAAAGCGAGCGCAGTTATGAGCGATTTGTTCTTCTGTGAGCATCGCTCTCATATCTGTACGACCACTTGGATCGCCGACTAAACCAGTACCGCCACCTAAGACGACGATAGGTTTATTACCGGCTAATTGAAGTCTCTTCATTAAGACTAAGGTCATAAAGTGACCTGCATGGAGAGAATCCGCTGTTGGGTCAAAACCAATATAGAATCTTGCGCCACCGTTATTGATGAGTTCTTTGATTTCCGCTTCATCGGTAACTTGAGCAATTAAACCTCTTCTTTGTAATTCTTCGTAGATTTTCATTTTGAATATTTCCTTTTAGTAAAAAACCTCTATTCCAAAAAATGGAACAGAGGACGATTAATCGTGGTACCACCTCTATTTAGATAATTCTCACGAACTATCCCTTAGTGTGTCTGTGACACTTCGCTATTTCGGGCGAACCCGTCATTCCCTACTAAATGGTTCAGGAAGCAGCTCCAGAATGTATTCCCCTTAACTAGTCTA
>JBGUMU010000046.1:0-4844 GCA_045116995.1 Bacilli bacterium | reverse complement strand
CGCCACATTCTGTGCATTTAAGTGTTAATGAGATTCTATCATCTTTGCTTGCCATTTGATTTTCTCCTTCAAAGTCGCTTAAATATCTTACCACAGGTAAAATATAATGCAAATATATTTTTTAACAATAAACTAGGTTATAATACTGGCATATGAAACGAACAGAAACTAGACAAGCAAAGATTGGTCGTATCACCATTGGTGGTCAGAACAAAGTTTTAATCCAATCAATGTGCAAACATAAGACTTCTCACGTTGAGGAAGTCGTTAAAGAAATTAACGAATGCGCGAAATTAGGCGCAGACATGATGAGAGTCTCAATCTTAGATGAAGAAGACGCTCAAGCTATTAAAGAAATTAAAAAGCAAATCAAGATTCCATTAATCGCTGATATCCATTTCAATGGTGACTTTGCTATTGCGGCGATTAAAAACGGTGTTGATAAGATTAGACTTAATCCAGGCAACATTAATGATGAAGCCAAAATTAAAGAAATCGTCGAACTCGCCAAGAAAAAACACGTAGTCATAAGAGTGGGCGCTAACTCAGGATCAGTCAGCCAAGAATTCGCGGACGCTGATATTCCATTAGCCCATAAGCTTGTTCTCTCAGTAAAGAAGCACATTCAAATCTTAGAGAAGTATGATTTCCATGATATCGTGGTGTCTTTAAAGGCTAGCAACATCAAAGAAACAATTAAAGCCTATGAACTCGCAAGCGAGTTATTCCCATATCCATTACATATTGGTATCACAGAAGCTGGACCATATGACTTATCTGTTATTAGAAGTACCGCTGGTTTAGCGCCTCTTCTTTTAGAAGGAGTGGGGGATACGATTCGAATTTCCATCACTGGCGATGCTCAATCTGAAGTTATTGCAGCGAAACGTTTACTCCATGACTGTGGATTATACGAAAATTATCCTACATTTATTTCTTGCCCAACATGTGGCAGAACACAAGTTGACATCAAACCATTAGGCGCAAGAATCTTTAAATACCTTGAAGATAATAATATCAAACTCACAGTCGCCTGCATGGGCTGCGTTGTTAATGGCCCAGGCGAAGGCAAGAGCGCAGACATCGGTATTGCGGGTGGCAAAGGCCAATATGTCATCTTCAAAAAAGGCGAAGTCATAAAAAAAGTGTCAGAAGACGAAGCTTATGACGCTTTAATTAAAGAAATCAATAGTTTACGCTAGATATTTGTCTTTCCAACCATCAATGAATTTCTCGTCCCTTAACATTCTGATTTCATCAGAGTAAGGGGCTTTTTCATTAATGTAAGGAGTTTCCAAGATCTTTGGAATATCTCTTAATAATGGATGATTAGCGAGTTTACAAAGAGCCTCAAAACCAATTTCACCATATCCTAAGTTCTCGTGACGGTCTTTATGTGCGCCTCTAATGTTCTTAGAATCGTTCACATGGACCACTAAAAGGCGGTCTAGACCGATGATTCGATCAAACTCGGCTAATAAGTCGTCAACTGCGTTAACGTCGTAGCCAGCGTCATGTACGTGGCATGTATCAAGGCAAACACCTAAACGTTCAGGATATTTACAGAGGTCTAAAATCTTTTTCACATCTTCAAAGCATGTTCCAATTTCAGAACCTTTGCCCGCCATAGTTTCTATGGCGATTCTGACATCAGTGCCATCTTGGGCAAAAATGATATCAAGGTTTTCCACTAAGGTTTGGATAGCCTCTTCAGAGCCTAAGCCTAAATGGTTACCTGGATGTAAGACGAGAATCTTCGCGCCAAAAGCGTAGGTTCTTCTTAATTCACTAATAAGTGTCTTAATAGATAATTCTAAAAGGTCAGGACGGTTCTTATTGGCAGGATTAATAATATAAGGAGCATGAACCACAATCTTGTTCTCATCAAAACCGTGCTCTTTGAGCAAGGCTCTGCCTTCTTCGATTTTTAATTCGTTTAAAGGCTTACGATAAGAGTTTTGTGGGGCGCCAGTATAAAACATGAATGTTGTGGCGTTATAACTAATCGCTTCTTTAACGCTGCCAAGATAATAATCTGGGCCATTCATTCCAACGTGAGAACCAATTAATAAATCCTTAGCCATATTATTTCTCAATTCTAATTTCTTTAATGACGACAGCCTCTAATGGTCTATCATTTGGGCTTGTTCTGACTGATGCAACAGCATCAACGACTTCGATACCTTTGGTAACTTGACCAAAAGCGGCATATTGGCCATCTAAGAAGTCGCCATCTTTATGCATAATGAAGAATTGGCTGCCAGCGGAGTTTGGATCCATAGCTCTAGCCATGGAGATAACGCCACGCTTATGGCTGATTGGATTATTCACGCCATTAGCGGCAAATTCACCTTTAATGCAGTAGCCTGGGCCACCTGTGCCGTTGCCCTTTGGGCAGCCACCTTGAATCATGAAGCCTTTAATGACACGGTGAAAGGTAAGTCCCTTATAGAAACCCTTGTCCGCAAGCTTCACAAAGTTATCAACGGTGATAGGCGCATTATCTCTATCTAATTCGACTTCAATTGTGCCATATTTGTTAATTTCAATGATTGCTTTCATATTTTCAATATCTCCTATATATCTATGATATAGTTTTACTAACTTTTTACTACATTATTACTTCAGGCATTTCCTCGTGATCCACCATTAAGATGTTCAATGTTGGGTCAATTTCAAGGAGTAATTTCTTCATTTGTGGCATGAAAATCTTTTCCACTTCATGAGGAACATCTAAGTAATTGAACTTCTCACAAACGATTGCGCGTCTAACATGATGAGGAGCGTCGCCTGATATATAAATATCACAGCCTTCATCTCTAGCAATGAACCAGTCACGGGAACCGCCACCGCCAACGATGCCGACTTTCTTGATGGTTGGATTGCCTTCTTTAATCAATAAACCATAATCAACATCTAACTTTGCTTTAGCAAACTTAGCGAATTCATCGATTGGCATGGCTTCAGGAAGTTCACCAATACGCATACAAAAGTCTTTTTCTTCTGGGCAATAAACGTTTTGTAAGCCTAAAGCTTCCGCTAAGGCATCATTCATACCGTCTTTGCCGCTATCGAAGTTTGTGTGCATGCTATAGACTGGTACGCCTAAGGCATCAATCTCGTTACAGAGTTGTTCTTTGAGCTTATCCCATTTAAATACCTTGGCCTTAGTGCCATAGATAAATGGATGATGAGTAATAATTAAATCAGGTTTATTCTCTTTTACCAGAGGTAAGACTTCATAATCAAAGTCTAAGCAAAGTAAGATATTGTGAACTTCTTCAGGTAATTTACCTGTCATCAGACCAACGTGGTCATGATAAAACTTCGCATAGCGTTTAGGGAAGCGTTTGGAAAGTTTTAAAAGAAGTTTCTTGGTGTTCATAAATATCTCTCCAATTTTTGCTTTTCAGCGTTAAGGGTGTCGATTCTTGCTTGTGGAAGGTTGCCACTAGCGATAATGTTATCAATCTCGCTAATGCGAGTTTTATATTTTTCTTTAAAGGTCGCACTTTTTTCTCTTCTTAAGATTGGTCCAAACTCTAGATCTTCATCACCGATAACTGCACTATCTGCTTTAACAAATTTGATGATTTCGTAGAAAATATCATCTTCTTTGACGATTTGTTCATCAGCGATGGCAAAACCCATTTGGCAAATTTCTTTTCTAGCTAAAGGAACTGCACTATGTGCATCGATGATGATTGTTTGGACACTAATAAGTTTTTCAGGATGAGCTTTTAAGATTTTCACAATCGTTTGACCACCCATGCCAGCGATAACAACAGTACCGACATCACGAGTGATATCTTTGATACCATCACTGAACAAAGGTGTGATTTTATCATTAACATGATAACGGATTAAATTAGCGCGTAATCTTTCAAATGGGCCTTCTTTGTTTTCGACCGCAAAGCCTTTAAGGACTTTACCAGATTGCACTAAAGCAATCATGAGTTTGCCATGATCGCTACCGATATCGGCCACCACGGAATTTGGGACCATATCATGAATGATTTTCAAACGTTTGGATAATCTAATCATTAAAGCTTTTCCTTGTAGTCACCTAATCTCTTGGAACGAGTTGGATGTCTGAGTTTCTTGATAGCTTTAGCTTCAATTTGACGAATTCTTTCACGAGTAACGCCAAATTCACGGCCAACTTCTTCAAGAGTTCTTGGTCTATTATCGTCTAAACCATAACGGAGTCTAATGACTCTTTCTTCTCTATCGCTTAAATCTTTAAGGATGCTATAGAGTTCTTCTTTTAAGAGTTGTCTGGTTGTGAAATCAACTGGTGATTCACTTTCCTTATCTTCGATAAAGTCACCTAAGTGGGAATCATCTTCTTCACCAATTGGAGTTTCAAGTGAAACAGGTTCCATGGCGATTCTTTGAATTTCACGAATACGTTTCGCGCTTAATTCACCGTTCATTGCTTCACTGATTTCTTCCGCAGTTGGTTCGCGGCCATAATCTTGGATGAGTTGTCTTTGGATACGTGTCATCTTATTGATGGTTTCAACCATGTGGACAGGAATACGAATGGTTCTTGCTTGGTCGGCAATCGCACGGGTGATTGCTTGACGGATCCACCATGTGGCATACGTTGAGAACTTATAGCCTTTGGTGTAATCGAATTTATCGACAGCCTTCATTAAACCGAGGTTACCTTCTTGGATTAAATCCAAGAATAACATACCTCTACCAACATAGTGTTTAGCGATGTTAACGACTAAACGTAAGTTGGCGTTGATTAATGTTTGTTTGGCTTCTTCATCACCTTCTAAAATCTTCTTGGCTAAGATTGGTTCATCTTCCGCTTTTAAAAGGTCGTATTTACC